>NZ_DCBW01000013.1:91838-100664 GCF_002313585.1 Microbacterium sp. UBA1097
CAGTCTTGTCGGTCACTCGATTTCCTCCGTTTCGGGGTCGCTCGGGTCGGGTTTGCGTGCGCGGCTCGGCTGGACCCGCGGGGGTTCGCCGGGCATCTTCGGGAACTCGGGCGGGAAAGGCAGCTCACCGAGTCCGTCGGAAAGGTCTCTCTCCCACCACTCCAGCAGCGTGTCGATCCTGCCGCGTACCTCGCCGAACCGGGCCCAGGGGTCGCCCACCTCGGCCAGGCGCTCCGGCACGGTGCGCACAGTGAACGATGCCGGATCGACGGATGCCAGCTCCTCCCAGCTGATCGGGGTGGCAACAGTCGCGGCCGGCAGGGCTCGCGGACTGTAGGCCCCCGCCATCGTTCGGTCGCGATTTGCCTGGTTGAAGTCGATGAACACGCGCTGGCCGCGCTCCTCTTTCCACCACTTCGTGGTGACACGGTCCGGCATCCGTCGCTCCAGTTCGCGACCGGCGGCGATGACCGCGTGCCTGACGTCGAGGAACTCCCACTCCGGTTCGATCGGGCAGAACAGGTGGATGCCGCGGTTGCCGCTTGTTTTGATCCATGCCTCGAGCCCCGCCTCCGCGAGCACCTCACGGAGCGCAGGGGCGACGGCCGCGGCATCCGCGAAGTCGGTTCCGGGCTGCGGGTCGAGGTCGATGCGCAGTTCGACAGGGTTGTCGGTGTTCTCGGTGCGCGATGCCCAGGGATGGAAGACGACGGTGTTCATCTGTGCCGCCCAGACGACGGCGGCGGGCTCGGTGAGCACGATCTGCGGATGCCGACGCCCGCTGTTGTAGGTCACGGTGACGGTCTCGATGAACGACGGCGCGCCCTTGGGCGGGTTCTTCGAGAAGAACATCTCACCCTCGATCGAGTCGGGGTAGCGCTCAAGCGAGACGGGACGGTGGCCGTTGGCGGCGAGGAAGGGGCCTGCGACGGCGAGCAGGTACTCGGCCAGCTCGCGCTTGGTTATGCCGACCGCTGGCCACAGCACACGGTCAGGACTGGACAGCCCGACCTCCCGATCGCCGTCGGGGCCGGGGATGGTGAGGGTGATCCGGTCAGTCGCCATCGTCCGGGGCCTCGACCATCAGCGGGGCGAGGTGGTCTCGGTTCAGTCGAATCCAGGGACCGGCGGGGTCGATGAGGATGCCGGCGAGCTCGGGGTCTGCGCGAAGCGCCGCGCCCAGTTGCGCACCGGTGACGGGGGCGGGGCGGTCACCGCGCCCGAGTGCTGCGATCTCGATGGGGTGCGTAAACACTTCGATGAGGCGGTCGCCGTCGGCGGTACGGGCTTCGGCGACTCCGACCTGATCGGACCCTTCGGGCTTGTTCACCGCGATCCACAGGCGTGAGGAAGGGATGGCTGCCACCACCTCGTCGGGCGTGGACTCGGTGCGGCGGGCAGCGAGCAGCTTCTTGACGCTGAACTCGGGGTCGGCCTGCTCCATCATCTGAGCGATGAGGTCCCGAGAGAGCAGCGCCCTGGCAGGGGCGGATGCCGGGTCAATGATCAGTCCGGCGTAGGTGCCCGACAGCAGGAACCGCAGCACCGCCTGCGCGGGCTGCGCCATCGCCGAGGTGTCGGTCGCGCCGTCTGCGGCAAGGCTGGCACGCAAGGCCGCGACACCGCTGTAGGCAAGGACGTACTGCTTGTCACCGATCGTGGTGATCGCCAGCGGAATGTTCTCACCCTCGGCGAGCATTCGCTTGGCATCTCCCTTGACGCGCAGGAAGAGGTGTCCCTGCAGCAGCTGACGGGCAACCTGCAGGAGTTCCGCCGGCTCGGGTCGTTCGGGGAGCTTTGACAGCGCCGTCACCAGCGGGCCGTTGTCTTGGACGCTGGGCCGGGGCGGCGCTTCTGCGTCGTCATCGGCCGCCGTTTCTGCCGCGGCGTTCGCCGCGGGCGCGGGGGCCCCGAGGCCCTGGAACGACGACATCGAGATCCCGACCACCGCGTCGAAGTCTGGTTCGTCGTCAGCGACCGCCGAGGGCTGCGAGGCTGCCGGGTCGGCGTCGGATGCGGCGTTGGCGACTCCCGTGTCGTCAACGGATGTCGTGTCGTCGGAGGCGCCCTCGGGCGTCTCGGCAGGCGTTGCTGCGGGGCGTCGAGAGAACAGAGCCATGCTTCGAGGCTACCGACGTCGCGCGTGGATCAGGACCAGGGTTGTCACAGTTCGGGAAACGCGGTAAGCGTGGATGCCGTCTTCGGCCGGGACTACAGCAGCGTGAGCAGCTGGGCGAGCAGGATCTTCACGACCAGCGCCGTGGGATAGACGAGGCTGTAACCAAGGGCGACGCGGACGTCGTGGCCAGTGCGTTCCTGGGCGAAGGCGAGGATCGCACTGTTCGTCTGCGCGCCGGCGATGACACCCGACAGCTTCGTACCCCCCAGGTGCAGGATGTGCCGCACCAGCAGGTAGGTGCCGAACATCGCGAAGGATGTCACGACCAATCCGATCCCGACGAGCGCGACGATCTCTCCCGACGCGATCGCCTGCAGGATCTGCGATCCCGCCTTCGACCCGGCGTAGGCGAGGAAGATCAACAGGCCCAACTCGCCCAGCGCGGTGGCAGCGGCGTTGGGGATCGTCGTCACAAAGCGGCCGATCCGCCCGATCCTGCCCATCACGAGGCCGACAATCAGCGCTCCGGCTGCGGCTCCCAGCGACAGGTGCGATCCGCCCGGCAGCGGCACTTCGATGAGGCCGAGCAGCATGCCCGCGGCGATACCGAGGCCGAGAGCCACGGGGTTGAGGTCGGCCATGCCGCGTTCAGAGTCGCCGAGAAAGGCCGTGACCGCGGGCAGCTGGTCGCGGGGAGCGACAACACGAAGCCGGTCGCCCTGGTGCAGCACGAAGTCGGGGGTCCCGAGGAACTCGACATCCCCGCGCCGCACCCGCACGATCGTCGCACCGAAGCGCTCGGCGACACCGAGCTGCGCGATCGTGCGTCCCGACCAGCGCGAGTCCGACAGGATGATCCGCCGGTAGTCCAGTCGGCTGCGGTCGTGCGTGATGTTGAGCGTCGACGGATGCCCCAGTTCCTCGGTGACGGCTGCCACGACCCGCTCCGGGCCGACCACATTGATGATTGCGCCCTTCTCGAGCACCGTGTCGGGACCCACGACGACGACCTCTCCGTCGGGGCGACGCAGGCGCGAGACCAGCACCCGGCCGCCGTGCCGCCGCGTGAGGTCGGTCATCGTGGGGGTGCTGTCGGTGTCGATGCGGATGACGAGGTCGACGATCCGTGGTGGTGCGTCAGCGTCTGTGCGACTGTGGCGAAGCGCGAGTACGACGGCTCCCATCGCACCAACAACGCCGAAGATGTAGGTGCTCGCATACCCGACTGTCGCTGCTGGGCTGCCCCCGGTAGCAGCGAGGGCGGGTGTGCTCGTGACCGAGCCGGCGTACGCACCGGCGATCGTTTCCGGCGACAGATCCAGAGCTGTCCCCAGGCCCAGCGTCAGGGCTGCCGCGACGATCATGATGACCGAGACGAGCAGCAGCATCCAGTACGACGTGCGAAGCGCATTCACGAACCCCGGCCCTGCGATGACGCCGATACTGAAGGCGAAGAGCACCAGACCGAAGTCGCCGACGTACGAGGGCACCTCAATCGTGACCCCCTGGGAGACGCCCCAGGCGGTGAGCGCGATCATCGTGAAGAGCACGGCTACGGCGCCGAGCGACATCCCCCACAACCGGATGCGGCCGATCGCCGCGCCGATACCCGTGACCAGGAACAGCACGAGCACCGGGTGATCGGCGAGCACAGTGAGGACTGACGCGAGGGTCATGGGCCTCCTTCTGCCAGCGGGCCTGACCTTCTGTGGGCCCTGGGCGCCGGTGCACCCTCGCTCACGCCGTCATCGCGATCGTACGCGCGCCCACGGGTGGCGCTCAGGGGCGAAAGTCCTGGCGCCCCCTCCCAGACGCGACCCTCAGAGCTTTTCGATCGGGGCGATCTTGATCAGGAGCTTCTTGGCGCCCGCGCTATCGAAACGAACATGCGCGACGCGCTTCGCGCCCTCGCCGGTGACAGCATCCACTCGACCCTCGCCGAAGTCGTCGTGACGGATGCGATCTCCTGGCGCGAGCTCCATGTCGCCGTTGTCGCGCACCTTGGCCGGGATGCGGTTGGCGAACTTGTCGATCGATGTCGACTTCGGCACGAGCGCGTCTCCGTAGCGGCCCGAGCCCCCGAAACCACCGCCGCCCGAGCCGCCCCGCCCTGGCCGCGCATTGAGGGCGCGGGACTGGGAACCCCCACGGGAGTTCACATCACCCGGGGACTGGCGCCAATCGATGAGCGTCGCAGGGATCTCTTGCAGGAACCGGCTGGGCATCGCTACCGACACTTCGCCGAACTGCGCTCGGGTCATCGCGAGCGTGAGATAGAGCCGCGCTCGAGCACGCGTGACGCCGACGTAGAACAAGCGCCGCTCTTCCTGCGGTCCGCCCGGTTCCCCGGCCGAGATGCGGTGCGGGATGAGATCCTCTTCGACGCCCGTGATGAACACGGTGTCGTACTCCAGCCCCTTCGCCGTGTGCATCGTCATGAGAGACACGGACCCGCTCGCATCGTCGAGGTCGTCGGCATCCGCGACGAGGGCGACCTCGGTGAGGAAGTCGATGATCGTGCCGTCGGGGTTGTTGCGGGCGAACTCGCGTGTGACGGCGACGAGTTCGTCGAGGTTCTCGACGCGCGCTTCATCCTGCGGATCGCGGGAGGCGCGCAGCGCGTCGAGGTAACCCGACTTGTTCAGAAGCAGCTGAAGCCCTTCGGCCACCGTGGTGGGCGGCGGGAGCTCACCGGAGGACGGGAGCATCAGGGCGCTCGCCTCAGCGAGAACGGAATCCAACTGCGCGATCGCGGCTTGGATCTTGGGGCCGACGCCGAGGGCCGAGGCGTTGGCGAGCGCATCGCGGAACGTGATCTGCTGGTCCGCCGCGTAGCGGGCGATGGCCGTCTCGGTGACGTCGCCGATGCCGCGCCGCGGCTTGTTCAGGATGCGGCGCACCGCCATCTCATCGGCGGGGTTGGCCACAGCGACCAGGTACGCGAGGGCATCCTTGATCTCGGCGCGTTCGTAGAACTTCGTGCCGCCCATGATCTTGTAAGGCACTGCCGAGCGGATGAAGATCTCTTCCAGCGCACGGGACTGGGAGTTCGTGCGATAGAAAACTGCCATCTGGCCGTACTCGACGCCGCGGCGGTGGAGGGCTTCGATCTCGTCAGCGACGAACTGGGCCTCGTCGTGCTGGGAGTAACCGGTGAAGCCGACAATAGGATCGCCTGCCCCGACGTCCGTCCACAGCTTCTTGTCTTTGCGATCGAAGTTGTTGCCGATGACGGCGTTCGCCGCCGAGAGGATGTTCTGTGTCGACCGGTAGTTCTGTTCCAGCAACACGACCTTCGCGCCGGGGAAGTCGCGCTCGAACTCGCTGATGTTGCGGATGTCGGCCCCGCGGAACGCGTAAATCGACTGGTCTGAGTCACCGACGACGGTGAGCGAGGCACCCTCGAGTTCGGGAGCCTCGTCGGGCTCGAAGATCATCATTCCGCCGACGGAATACGGCTCGGCTGCAGCCCCCGTGACAGGGCGAGTGAGTTCGTGAATAAGCGCGTACTGCGCGTGGTTGGTGTCCTGGTACTCGTCGACGAGGACGTGCCGAAAGCGCCGGCGGTAGACATCCGCAACCTGCGGGAACGCGCGGAACAGATACACGGTCTGGGCGATGAGGTCGTCGAAGTCGAACGCGTTGGCGCGCTGCAGAGCTCGCTGGTAGTCGCCGAAGATCTCGACGAAGAGGCGCTCGGCGGGGTCGCTCATGTTCGCCTGTCGCGCGAAGGACTCGGCATCCGCGAGTTCGTTCTTGAGCTTGGAAATCCGTCCCTGCACGCCCGCGGGGGTCAGCCCGAGAGCGTCGGCTTCGTGCTCTTTCACGAGGCGCTTGATGAGAGCACGGGAGTCGCCGGAGTCGTAGATCGTGAACGCCTTCGTGAACCCGAACTGCTCGGCCTCGCGACGCAGGATCCGCACGCACGCGGAGTGGAACGTCGAGATCCACATCCCGCGCCCGCGTTCACCGACGAGCTGCTCGACACGTTCGCGCATCTCACCGGCTGCCTTGTTGGTGAACGTGATCGCGAGAATCTGACTCGGATAGGCCTCGCCACCGCGCAGCAGCGACGCGATCCGGTGGGTGAGCACCCGGGTCTTGCCCGACCCCGCGCCCGCGACGATCAGGAGCGCCGGGCCCCGGTACAGCACCGCCTCGCGCTGCGGCGGATTCAGGCCGGTCAGCAGCTCGTCATCCACCACATCCATAACCCCGCAAGTCTATTCGCGACCCCGGACATCCGCCCGGCCCGTCGACTCAGCGCGGCGAGAGGAAGATGACGCCGCGGTAGCCTTCGGGTCCCCAGGCGACGAGGCGTTCCAGGTCATCGATGTGGATCGGAAGATCATGGGTATCGACCCAGGTCTCCCCCGTCGCCTGGTTCACCCACGGGTCCTCGACGACGACATAGGGGCCGGCAGCGGCGTGAGCCACGATCCAGTGCGGTCCGGGGTCGGCGTGCATCGGCGCCTCGTCGATGAGAAGCAGGGCCTGCTCGCCCGCGGCCACCCGCGCCGCGACGTCGGTCATCGGGATTCGGGCCGTGTCGACCGGGATGCCGAGATCTGCCGCGCGTTTGCGCGATTCCCGCTGCAGCTCTGCCCGAAAGTCGTAGTCGAAGCCGGTGAAATCCTCCAGCAGGACAGGTCCTGGGTGATCGAGTGCGACCTCCACCGCGCCGCGAGAGCCGACGTGCTCCTGCACCGTGACGGCCAGTCCGAGCGGTTCACAGGCCGGGTAGTTGCTGGCGCGACGCCAGAAGTCGATCTCGAGATCACGATCTGGCACGGTCTCGCCCCCGAAGCCGGGGCTGCCGTGGCGCTCGGTCGCGATGAGGGCCGCTACCGCTCCGCACGTGAAGAGGGTCGTCTGTCCGTAGTAGCCGGGCTCGTCATGGGTCAGGGGAATGAGCCAGTGCACGAGCCCCTGCGTCGCCTCGGTGCCGACAGCACCCCAGGGGGCGCGCAGGGGCGCGAACCCGAGCGCTGCGGCCGACGCGGGAACCGCGGCATCCTCGGGCAGTTCCCACTTCACGGCGGCGTCGCCGCGCTCAGCTGCCGCAGCGATCACGCCCGCGATGAGGCGATCGGCAGCGTCAGTCGGAGCCTCGGGCGAGGTCCACAGGTCGACGATCTTGGTCGCAGCTGTCGCGGGGCGACCGGACGTGAGCACGGCAGCCAGGATGCCGGCGCCGCTACCGAGCATGTGCGCCGTGGGGCGGTACCCGGCGCGCTCGACGCGCCAGCGCGCGGCTCGCTCAGCACCCAGAGCATCAGCCAGGCCGGCATCCAGAACCGCGGTGACGGCTTCTGCGCCTTCCGCGAGCACCGGTTCGATCGATTGCACGTCAGTCTTCTCTCTCGCCGGTACCCACCGACGTGTTCTCGCGGTGCGCGGCGGCAACCAGCATCCGGGTGTATTCGTGTCGGGGCTCGGTGAGCACCTGTTCGCACGGTCCGCTCTCGATCACGCGGCCGTCCCAGAGCACGGTTACGGAGTCGGCGAGCAGTCGCACGACTGCCAGGTCGTGCGAGATGAACAACAGCGAGATACCGAGGTCGTCACGCAGCGTGGTCAACAGCGCCAGGATCTGGGCTTGCACCGAGACATCGAGTGCTGAGACCGACTCGTCGCAGATGAGGAGGCGCGGCCTCGGTGCCAGGGCACGCGCGATAGCGACGCGCTGGCGCTGACCACCCGACAGTTCGGCCGGGCGCTTGCCGGCGAAGTCGGTGGGAAGCCCGACGGTCTCGAGCAGCACAGCCACATCGGATGCCGGGCGGCGCGCGACGGCGAGGGCTTCGCGCAGGATCGACCCGATCGACATCATCGGGTTCAGCGACGAGTACGGATCTTGGAACACGATCTGCATCTGCGCTGGTGTGCGCGAGCGGCGTCCCGGGGCGAGGTTCTCACCGACAAAGGAGATGACTCCGCCGTCTTCGCGCTCCAGCCCCGCGATACAGCGCGCGAGCGTCGACTTGCCCGACCCGGATTCTCCGACCACGCCGACGATCTCGCCTTCGCCGATGCGCAGGTCGACGCCATCGAGCACCGTGCGCTCCCCGAAGTGCTTCGTCACTCCCGTCGCCTGCAGGAGGGTCGGAGTCTGGTCGGCCTCGGGCGCAGCAGTTTCACGCGGCGGCGCGAGGACGGGGTCCGCGTCGATGAGCGCACGGGTGTACGGATGCTTCGGAGCAGACAGCACATCGCCGGTTGCTCCACGCTCGACGATGACGCCGTGCTGCATGACCAAGACGTCGTCGGTCCGGCCGCGCACGAGTCCCAGGTCATGCGAGATGAGGATGACCGACAGGTCCCGACGTGCCTGCACCGCGCGCAGCAGGTCGAGGATCTCGGCCTGGTTCGATGCGTCAAGCGCGGTGGTCGGCTCATCCGCGATAAGGAGCTTCGGGTCAGCGGCCAGCGCCGCCGCGATAGCTACCCGCTGCCGCATGCCGCCCGAGAGCTGGTGCGGGAAGGCTCGCGCGACGCGTTCAGGGAGCTTCACCTCGGCCAGCCGCGCGGCCACCTCGCGAGCGAGGTCGGATGCCGCGATCCGCCTGTCAGATGCCGCCTGCAGCGTCCACGCGATCTGATCCCCGCACCGGTGCACCGGCGAGAGGCTCGTGAACGGATCCTGCAGCAGCAGCGCGACGGTGGACCCGCGCACCGACGTCCACGCTGCAGGTGCGGCATCCAGC
>NZ_DCBW01000013.1:101044-111987 GCF_002313585.1 Microbacterium sp. UBA1097
CTCTTGGCGCTGAGGGTCTTGCCCGATCCGGATTCACCGATGATGGCCAGGGTCCGGCCCGGAGCGATAGTCGCGTCGAACGGCTCGACCATGACGCCCTGTGGTCCGCGCACGGTGAGCCCGTGAATCTGCACGCCGGTCATGCCTCTTCTCCTACCTGCGAGAGGCGCTGACCCAGCCAGTCGCCGACGAGGTTCACGGCGCACGCGACGAGGATGATGAGGGCGGCCGGCACCATGACGGCGGCAGGGTTGTCGAACATGATCGCCCGGTTGTCGGTGAGCTGGCGCCCCCAGTCGGCAGTCCCCGGCGGCACCCCGACGCCGAGGAACGACAGCGACGAGAACGCGACGATCGCGAACGCGACGTTGAGCATCGCGTTCGTGATCACCAGGGTCGACACGTTCGGCAGGATGTGGCGGAACATCACGCGCCACCGCGAGAGCGAGAGCATCTGGGCAGCCTCGATGTAGGGCCGGGCCGACTGCTCGAGCACGCCCGCGCGCACGATTCGGATGTCCGACGGCGAGAACAGCGCGATCAGCAGAACCACGGTCACCCAGTACCCGCCGCCGAACACACCGGCGACGACGATCGCCGCCAGCAGCACCGGAAGGGCGAGCAGCAGGTCGGTCCAGCGGCTGATCAAGAAATCGAGCCAGCCGCGCTCGTAGCCGGCGAGCGTGCCGAGCAGGATGCCGAGCAGCATCGATCCGAGGGCGACACACACCGGTCCGACCAGGGCCGACGCGGTGCCCGCGACCGTCATGGCGAACACGTCGCGACCGAGCTCGTCCGTGCCGAGCAGGTGTCCGTCCTGTCCCGGGGCCAGGAGCGCGGAGAGGATGTCTTGGCGCATGGCGTCGGGGAACAGCAACGGACCGAGGACGGCAGCCAGCACCACGAGAGCGATCAGGCCCACCGACAGGATGATGAGAATCGGCATCCGTCTGCGGCGACGGGTCGGTGAGGTCATGAGTTCGATCGCGGCGGTCATGCCGGCACCCCCCGTTCGCGCACCCGCGGGTCGAGCAGGATGTAGGCAATGTCTGCAAGGAGCGCGATCACGGCGATGACGATCGCAACCAGGAGTGTGAGCGACTGTACGACGGCGATGTCTTTGAACAGCACGGAGTCCTGCAGCAGGGTGCCCAGGCCCGGCAGTGCGAAGGTGGTTTCGGCCAGCACGGTGCCACCGACGAGGAAGGTCAGCACGAGGCTCGCGCCGGTCACGATCGGGATCGCGGCGTTGCGCAGCGCGATGCGCTGGACGCTGCGCTCCGACAGACCGCGAGCGCGGGCCGAGGTGACGTAGTCGGCTTCGAGTTCGCGCAGCATGGCGGTGCGGGTCAGTTTCAGGATGATGGCACCGAGGCCCAGGGCGAGGGTGATCGCCGGGAGGACGAGGTGCCAGAGCGTGTCGAGCCCGCCCGACCCTGCTCCGTATACCGGGAAGACCGGAAGGTAGTACGCGAAGACGTAGAGGAGCAGCAGACCGACGGCGAACGTCGGGGCGCTGAGCCCGACGACCGCGAGCGCGCTGGCAGTGCGGTCGGATGCCCCGCCTGCCCGTACGGCGCTGCGCACGCCGAGCGGGATCGCCACCACGAGGGCGATGACGAACGCGATCCCGCAGAGCGCCGCGGTGAGCCCGACGCGGGAGGAGATCGCGTCGGCCACGGTTGTCTGCAGCCGGATCGACTCGCCGAGATCCCCCGTGACGAAACCGCCGAGCCAGCGCACGTACTGCACGAGGAACGGGTCATCAAGGTGGTACTGGGCTCGGATAGCTGCAACCGCATCCGGTGAGGACGGCCGGTTCCCGAGCAGGTTCTTCACGATGTCGCCCGGGGCGAGGTACATCAGCGAGAAGACGATGAACGAGAGAACCAGCAGCACGCCGAGCATGCCGAGCACGCGCACCGCGAGCATGCGGCCAAGCGGCCGTGATCGCGGGGCGCGTGCCCGGAGGGGTGAACCTGTTGTCACAGTGGTGGTTCCGTCGGTGTTACTGCGCCGCGCGGTAGAGCTGCGTCGGCCACGACGAGATGAACGCGAACGGACTGTAGTCGTTCATTCCGAGGTTGTTGGCAAACGCGGTGGCCGACTGGCCCCACCAGAGGGGAATGTTGACGGCATCCTCGGCCTGCAGCGTCTCGGCCTCGATGAGCAGGTCGATGCGATCACTCGGGTTGGACTCTGCGCCCACCTCCGACAGCAGCGCCATGATCTCGGGGTTGTCGTATGCGGCGGGGTTGCCGACGCCCAGCAGGTAGCTCGGGATCTCGGCGGGGTCACCGAGGGTCGAGAAGTACCACATCATGTTCAGGCCGTAGTCGCTGGAGGCATCCAGGCTCGCAAGCCATTCCTCGATCGGCACTTCGCGAACGTTCAGCGTGATTCCGATCTCGGCAAGGTTCTGCGAGAGCGCCTGCGCTGCCGTGCCCAGCTGGGGGCCGGTGTTCGGGGTGAGGATCTCGGTCTCGAACCCGTCGGGGTACCCCGACTCCGCGAGCGCCGCCTTGGCAGCATCCAGGTCGTAGTCCCACTGCGGGATCTCGGCGAGCTTCTCGCGGGCGACATCCGGGGAGTACACGGCGGCGAGTGACTCGGGGGTCATGATCGCGGTGGCAGCTTCACCGTGCCCGCGCAGCAGCTTGTCGACGTAGGCATCGCGGTCGACCGCGTGGGCGATCGCCTCGCGCACCTTCGGGTCATCGAACGGGGCAACGCTGGTGTTGAAGTAGAGCCCGACATACGACAGGTCGTTGACGTAGTCGACGCGCATGGTGTCCAGGCCCTCCCACTGCGTGGACTGGGCCAGCGGCACGTTGAACGCCACGTCGATGTCGCCGGACTGCGCGGCAAGAAGTCGCGTCGACTCGTCAGGGATGAAGTTGACGGTGATGCTCTTGACCTTGGGTTCGTCGCCCCACCACGTGTCGGTGCGCTCGAACGTGACGTGCGAGTCGGGTGCGAACTCGGTGACCTTATAGGGGCCGGTTCCCATCAGGAGGGAGGATGCCGTACCGATGTTCCCGTCGTTGGCATCCCAGAACGCCTTCGAAGTGATGAAGGCCGCGCCACCGGTGCTCATGTTCTTGGCGAACGCGGCATCCGGCTCAGTGAGGGTGATCGTCACCTCACTGTCGCCGGTCTTCTCGACCGACTCGACGTTGGTCATGTAATACGCAAGCCCGGGCGAGGTGGTCTCGTCGCGAGCCTCGTTGAGGCTGAAGACGACATCATCGGCCGTGACCGGCGTGCCGTCCTGGAACATCGCGTCATCGCGAAGCTCGTAGACGTAGGTGACGTCATCGGGCTGCGACCACGACTCGGCGAGGGCGGGCTGGATGGCGCCGTCGGCGTCGATCGCGACGAGACCTTCCTGCGCGATCGAGGCGATGTAGTAGTTCAGGATGCCGGACTCCTGCCCGACGTAGAGGTTGGACAGCGATCCGGGCAGCGCGACAGTGATGCTGTCGATCTGCTCGCCGCTGTCAGCGAGCGCGGTGCTCGCCGACGGCGCCGGGTCGCCACTGCACGCGGTGAGCAGGAGCGCCCCCGCGGCAACGACGGCGCCGGCTTGGGCGAGGCGGGCGGTGGACGGGAAGGGCATAGGACTCTCCTCTGGGGGTGCGGTTCGGGCGGGGTAGGTCGTGCGGGACGAACTGAATCGGGCACGGTGGCTTGCGCTGCGGCGTCTGGCGTCGAGGATGACCTCGACGTCGGCTGGTGAGGGGCGGAGCGAGGCGAGCACGCGAAGCGCCGACTCGACGGCGGGGATCGTTGCAGCCTCGACGAGGGCCGTCGCGGTTGCGCGGCGGGTGACTGCCGGGGTCAGTCCCCACACCCGTACGCCATCGGGAAGATCGATGCCGGCCAGTGCGCTCTCGGCGACGAAGGTTGTGCCCACGCGGTGCCGGGCGAGAGCCACAGCTGCAGCGGCGTTCGAGACGTGTATGTCATCGCCGGCGCGCGGGCGCTCGAGACGCTCGGCTAGCAGGTCGCCCGGTGATCCGTCGCCGCGGATCCAGATTTCGTCGGCCAGGAGCGCGGGATCGATGCGTCCTCCCGCTGCCTGGATCTCCGCAGTGCTCAGTGCGACGATCTCTTCCGCGAACAGGAACGTCGATCGCATCCCACTGCGCCGGGCGATCGCGTGGCGTTCGCCGCTGACGGCGAGCGTGAGTGTCACCGCGATGTCGGCGCGACCGTCCTGAACCAGTGCGAGGGCCGCAGCGTTGTCGGATGCTTCCACGAACGAGGCGTCGATCTCGGGCTGCTGCGCAGCGAGGCGTCCGAGGGCTGGTGCGACAACCGTGCCGACCGCATCGGCGGATGCGGCGATGCGCACGAGGTCGGCTCGACGGCCCAGCATCCGTGCCAGCTCGGTAGCCGCCGCCGTGAGGCTGGCGTCGATTCGGGGCGCGTGCTGCGCGAGCAGAGCGCCGGTCGGGGTGAGCCGAGCAGCCCGCGCGGTGCGGACGACAAGTGCCGCACCCAGGCGGGCCTCGAGCCGCTGGACGTGCTGCGTGATCGTCGGCTGGGAGTATCCGAGCGATCGAGCGGCGGCACTGATCGATCCCGTCTGATCGATCGCGACGAGGATGCGGAGGGAATGGACATCGAGCGCACGCGTCAGAGCGTCGATATCGATGTCACTCCGTCGATCCATAGCGAGATGCTATCTATCACCAGGTTTCGATGGTGTAACAATATGTTTCTCACGGCTTTCACCCGCCACGCAGACCCGACGACCCCCGAACGGAAGGCAGGCCATGACAACCACCGAGGAATGGCGCGCGCGCCGTGACGCCGCAGTCTGGTCGCCCGGCGGAATCGCGACGCTTGCGGCGACGCACTGGCTGGATCCGACGCCACGCTCCTTCGACGGCGTTCCCGGTCACTGGCACGCAGAGGACGGGCGGGCCATGGGGTCGCTGACGTCTGGGGACGTCAGCTTGGCGCCCGGGGAGCGCTGGGAGTCCGGCAATCTCGAGCTCCGAGGCTTCGAACGCGACGGCGCGGTCGCGGTGCGCGTCTACGACCCGTCGGCGCCTGCGCAGCGCGGGATCTCGGAGATAGAGCGCTGGCCCCTCGATGATCGCCTGCGGATCCTCACGCGACTGGAGCGCACCCCTCACCGCGGCGTGCCGACCGTGGCCGTCGACGGGCACCGGAGCACCGACGATTTCGATGGAGTCCTCCACCTCGCGCTGCCCCACGGGGACGTGTCACTGTGTGTGCAGCTGCTCGATGACGGCTCGTTCTTCGCGGCGTTCTCCGACGCCACGAGCGGGAACGAGAGCTACCGCTTCCGGTTCCTCCGCATCTCGGCACCGGGGCCGGACGGCTCTGTCACCGTCGACCTGAACCGCGCGTACCTTCCGCCCTGCGCGTTCTCGGATGCCTACGTGTGCGTCTTCCCGCCGCCCACCAACCGCTGGACCGTGCCGGTTCGCGCGGGCGAGCGCCTCGTGCGCTGACCCGGTGGCGTCATCGATCGATAATCCGATCCGGCGCCGAGAATCCGAACGGGAGCCGTGCGATTCGGCGCCCGTTCGGATTCTCGACGAGCGGTCGGATTCTCGACGAGCGGTCGCAGCCTCAGAGCAGGCGGCGGGCGGAGGCCCAGGCCGTCAGCTCGTAGCGCCCCCGCTCCAGGTCGGACGCGCCGGGTCCCACCTCGCGCACAGGAGCACCGCCCAGAATGGATGCCATGCGAACCCTCCTGAACATCATCTGGCTCGTCCTGTCGGGGTTCTGGCTGTTCCTCGGCTACATGCTCGCGGGCGTCATCCTGTGCGTCCTGATCGTCACGATCCCGTGGGGCATCGCGTCATTCCGGATCGGGGTATACACGCTCTGGCCCTTCGGGCGCGAGGTCGTCGATCACCCGCGTTCGGGAGTGTTCTCGTTCCTCGGAAACGTCGTGTGGGTCATCCTCGCCGGCTGGTGGCTCGCGATCGGGCACATCCTCTCGGGCCTCGCGCTGTGCATCACGATCATCGGCATCCCGCTCGGGATCGCGAACTTCAAGCTCGTGCCGGTCTCGCTGATGCCGCTGGGCAAAGAGATCGTCGAGAAGCGGCGCGGCGGTCAGTTCGACCGGGCCGCCGACTCCGTGGCCCGCTGACCTCGGGAGTTCAGCCGAGCGCCGCGACACCGGCAGCTATGACGGATGCTCCGACCACCGCGAGCGAGAATGCGAGCACGACGACGCCGGTCCACAGCAGCGCCATCGCCCGCCCGGGCTTCTGCGGGTCGCGACCGATCACCGACAGGAAGAACCCCGCCGGAACCAGGATCGCCGAGGCGAGAACGCCGACCGCTCCCCACTCCCAGCCTCCCGCAACTCCTGCGGATGCCTGTGCGAGCGCACACACGATCCCGAGGATGACGAGCACCCCGGCGTGCGCGTGACCTGCCCGGAAGAACGTCTTCTGTAGTCCGTTGAACGGGTAGCCGCCGGTCGTGGCGCGCAACACGAACGTGCCGCCGTAGGCGATGGTGATCACCGTCAGCAGGGTGGCGCCGACGACGATCGACAGGATCGGGGACATGGATGCTCCGCTTCGACTCTCCGCGCCGCCGGCGCGTATTGGATAGTGCCGATACCCAATATAGGATAGTGAAACTATCCAGGCAAGGAGCATCGTGCGCATCTCCGAACTCTCCGAGCGAAGCGGCATCCCCGTCGCCTCGATCAAGTTCTACATCCGGGAAGGGATGCTGCCCCGCGGCGCCGCGACGTCTGCGACCCGCGCCGAGTATGACGACGAGCACCTCGCCCGCCTGCGCGCCATCCAGGCACTGAGCGACGTGCGCGCGCTTCCGCTCGCCCGGGTGAAGGAGATCCTGTCTCTCATCGATGAGCCCGACGAGACGCCGTACGCGACGCTCGGAAAGGCTGTGAGCGCCTTGCCACCGTACGCCGACGAGACGAACACCGACCGCGCGCGAGAGACGATCGAGCGACTGGGGCTCACCTACGACGAGCGATTCGCCGCTGTCGCGCAGCTGGAGGCGGCGATCCGCGGCATCGAGGCGGCGGGGCTCGCCTGGGATGCCGAAACCGCCGCCCGCTACGCCGGGCCGCTGCTGCAGATTGCGGCGGCCGAACTCATCCCGCTGGCACACCTCAGCGAGAGCGAGCAAGTCTCGTACGCCGTGCTCGGCACGGCAATGTACGAACCCGCCATCCTGGCCCTCCGCCGGCTCGCTCACCAGCACGTGCTCGCCACCCGCGAGACGGATGACGACATGTGACGTCACGGTAAGAAACACGGCAGCCGCGCGTCAGGGGTCGCGGCTAGCGTTGCGCCGTATCGCGGCGGACCGGATGGTTCCGGGCACCGGTTCATACCCGGTCGCGCAGCGGGTTCGACTCCCCTCGTCGCGTCTGTTCGCGAAAGGACGCGATCCCAATTGTTTCAAGGGATCGTGGCCGCTTTGCTCCTCTTCGGTGACGACCATCCGGACACCAGATGGACACACCTTGACCACGACGCCCAGTTTCGCGTTTCTCGTCACGTGGATCAATCTTCCGATTTTCCTGTAATCATGGTTACATGTAATCCCGTAACGATGATCGCAGGAATACCTGGAAACCGAGGAGCGCGATGAAGGGCAACGAGCTGGTCTGGCGTGCTCTCGCAGATCGTGCGCTCGAAGGGCAGCGGACCTGGCGGAACGTCGCCGACCTCGCCTACGAAGCGGGCGTGCCGAGCACAACCGCCTACCTTGCTCTTGAGCGCCTGGAGAGCAACGGGACGATCGATCGGTACAGCCGGGGCGGGCTCGCGGTCGTCAGCATCGACAAGCTCCTGACGATGCTGTGCGCGTGGCGCAACCTCGAGCGCGACACCCTCGCGTGGACGACGCGCGAAGGCATCGGTCCGGTTCTCGACTCGAAGCTGGGCCCCTACGCGCTCGGCGGCGCTGATGCGGCGACCGCGATCCTGAAAGGCCGAGCCGTCGCGGACTTCAACGAACACATCGTGTACCTGCCCGCGTCCGTGAATCTCACCACCCTGCCCGCCGGCAAGGAGGTGCGTGTGGTTTTGATGGACAAGCGTGCGGCGAAGACCTGGAACGGGTTCTCGAGTCTGGCTCAGACGTATGCCGATCTCTTCGCGACGCCCGGGTGGCAGGCATCCGAGTTCCGGAAGGCGCTGCGCGACAGCTTCCTGCGGGACCGCGAGTGGGATCAGGAAGGCGACGGACAATGACGATTCTCGGGGCAGACGATGAGGGCCGCCTTCGCGCTCTGCTGGACTCGCTCGGGTACGACCTCGAGCCCTCGATCCTCATCGGAGGGTGGGCGACGAACGCGCGCGTCGGCGGCGAGATCAGCCACGACATAGACCTGATCATCACCGACCAGAGTCTGCGGCAGAGACTCCCGGAACGCCTCACTGAGTACAGCGAGAACCACCTCCACAGTGGCGGGCGGAAGGCGCGCGGCAACGCCGACGGCGTCCACGTCGACGCGTACTTCCCCTACGAGTCCAAGCTCGGAACCAAGCTGCTCCTCGACGTCGGTGCGCTCACCCGGTACGTCGACCCCGACCTCAAGGTCGAAGGGTGGCTCATGCTCACACTCGACGCCCACATCGCCACGAAGATCGCCGCCCTGCTCGACCGGCACGCGACGGAGAAGGGAAGGAAGGATGCCCGCGAGCTCGTCGCCCTGATCGACAGCGGCGGCACCGCCGGAGGAGTGATCGAGGTTCTCCTGTCATCCACCGGCGGACCTGTCGATGACATTCCCGGGCACATGCGCACGACATTCGAACTCCTCCCCAAACTCGCCGGACTCAACCAGAAGGACCGTCGCCGCTACGCCTCCCTCGCCCGCGAATGGATCGAAGAAGCTGAACTGCAGCTTCGGCGCCGGTCAGACGGGCGCCCGGGACCGACGCTCGGAGCGGGCACGTGACGCTGGAACTCGGTCCCGACGACAAACGCATGAAGCTGCGCTACGCCGGAAGCTGTCGGCTATGTGGCCGCGCGCACCGTGCGGGTGCCGAGGCCATCTACGAGCGGGCTCGAAAGGCGATTCGCTGCGTGGAGTGCGACAAACCGGCAGTCGAGGCGCCCCCGGTCGAAGCCGTGGGCGGCGAAGCCGGAGCATCCGCGCGCCGAGAGTACGAGCGACGCCGGGATGCCCGTGAGCAGCGGATCCGCGGTGAGCATCCGAAGCTCGGCGGGCTGATCCTCGCACTGTCTGACGATCCGCAAAGCACGAAGGCGTGGGAGCGCGGAGCGGTCGGCGAGGAGCTCATGGCGAAACGACTCGCCGACGTCCCCGACACTTTCCGCGTCATGCACGACCGTCGCATCCGCGGCACGAAAGCGAACATCGACCACATCGCCATCGGCCCCTCGGGTGTCTGGGTGATCGACGCGAAGCGATACAAGAACAAGCGCCCGGAGCTGCGCGTTGGGGGCGGCCTCTTCCGACCACGGGTGGAGTCGCTTCGAGTTGGCGGCCGCGACGGCACCAAACTCGTCGACGGCGTGAAGTCGCAAGCCGACCGCGTCCGCGAGGCACTAGCCGACGACACGATCCCGATCACAGGCGTGCTGTGCTTTCTCGAAGCCGACTGGCCGCTCCTCGGAGGATCTTTCACGGTCCACGTCGTCTGGCCGCGACTCCTCATCAAGCGGATGATGGAAGCACCTGTCGTCGCCTTCGACGTCGACGCCACTCATGCGCGCCTCGCACAGGCTTTCCCCGTCGCGTAAATCGCAGCTACAGCACGAACTCCGACATCCACGCGCAACGCGGCGCCGTGTCCACCTCGGCCGTCGCGGGCGGCGCCGGAACCGTCTCGATCTGCCTAGGCAGCGAGTTCGGGATGAGCGGCTCGATGCGACCAGGCTGGGCATGACGCGGACCAGCGAGTGCCCACTCACCGTCCACCGTGACCAGGGCGAGTGGGTGGCCGTCGGCGGTTGCGATGCCGGCGTCCATGTGCAGCGCGGCGAGGAGTGCTGCGAGTGTGATCTGCACTTCTGCTTCCGACGCCTCCCGTGAGCGGAGAACGGCATGCGGTGATCTCAGGTCGGTGCGGCTCGCGTCGCGCAGAAGCGCGGGTGGTTTGCACGGAGGGCGACGACCGCGAGCTGGATGCGTGCATCGGGCGCACGGGCGTGAGGAACGAATCGGTGACAACTGATCGTTAGTGCCGGGAGGCGCCGGCGGGAAGGATGTCATCATGCCCGGTCCCTATCCCAAAGAGTTCCGCGAGGACGTCGTCGCGGTCGCGCGCAGCCGCGAGAGCGGCGTCACCATCAAACAGATCGCCACCGACTTCGGGATCAGCGAAGCGACGCTGCAGAACTGGCTCCGCCAAGCCGACGTCGAAGACGGCAACCGTCCCGGCCAGACCGCTGCCGATGCCGCCGAGGCTCGGGAGCTGAAGAAGCGGATCCGGTTGCTGGAGCAGGAGAACGAGGTCCTCCGCCGGGCGGAGGCGTATCTGTCGCAGGCGAACCTGCGCCTCGGTGGCTCCCCAAAATGACGTACCCGCTCGTTTCCGAGCTCGCCGAAGCGGGGATTCCCGTGACGGTGACGTGTCGGGTCCTCAAGCTCGCCCGCCAGCCCTACTACCGGTGGCGCAACGACCCGGTCCGGGACGCGGACGTGCTCCGCGCGTATCGGATCAATGCGCTCCACGACGCCCACGTCGACGACCCGACGTTTGGATACCGATACCTCGCCGACGAAGCCCGCCGCGCAGGCTGGCGGATGAGCCGGCGGACGGCGTGGAAGCTGTGCTCGCAAGCCGGGATCCTCTCGTCCGCGCAACGCCGCCCACGCGGGAACGGGAAAGGCCGGCCCGCCCGTGTTCGACGATCATGTGCAGCGCGTGTTCCGCGCCGACGCGCCCAACCGAGTCTGGCTCACCGACATCGAGCGCCACGAGGCGCTC
>NZ_DCBW01000063.1:0-27273 GCF_002313585.1 Microbacterium sp. UBA1097
TCGCTGCATAGAACAACTAGAGCGGGGCGTGGTACTCGCTCTCGCCACGCTTCCAATAGCCCTTCACGGTGATCCGCGAGGACTCCAGTCCCCACTTCTCGATCAGCAGCGCCCGGGCGGGCTTCACGATCGACTGCTCGGCGGCGACGAAGGCGAAGACATCCCCCTCGGGCCGGTCCCCCACGGCGGCGAGGGCATCGGTGAGCACCTCACCCTCGGCTCGTCCGTCACGATGCAGCTGACGAACAGTGACCCCCGCGGGCGCGGTGACCGGCAACTCGCGGTCGGCATCGGGAACCTCGACGAGGATCGTGCCGGTCGCGTCCTCGGACATCAGCGCCGCGAAGCGACGGATGGCGGGGACGGCAGTCTCGTCACCGGCCAGGAACCAGGCATCCGGTGCGCCCTCGATCACGAGCGACCCGCGCGGGCCGCCGATGACAGCGGGCGAACCGAGCGGCGCGGTCGCCGCCCACTCCGCCGCGATCCCACGCTCGCCCGGACCACCGTGGATGACGAACTCCAGCTCGAGCCAGCCTTCACCCCACTCGAACGGGGTGTACTCGCGACTGGGGGTACGGCGTAGCTGCTCGGGATCGGTGACCGGTTCGTCGGGGAAGAAGATGCGCAGGTGGTCGTCGCTTCCGAGCGACTGGAACCCGGCGAGGTCCTCACCCGTCACGCGGACGCGGACGTACGTGTCGGTCTGCCAGGTCCGCTCGGCGAGCACCACGGAGCGCATCCGCAGGTCCAGCGGCGTCCGCACGAGGGCGAAGCTCTGCGAGGCAGCGCCCTCGGCGCTCTGGGTCTCTGTGCCAGCTGTCATGATCTGTCTCTTTCGTCGTCAGTTTTCTCAGGTCCACAACACGATGCGACGGTCGGCGACCGTGGCGACCGTGGCGGGCGTGTCATAGAGGTCTTCCAGGCATTCCTGGGTGATCACGTCGTCGACCGGGCCGTGCTCGACGACACGTCCGTCCCGCATCGCGACGATCTGATCGGCGTAGGCGGCGGCGACGTTGATGTCGTGCATGACGATGACGACGGTCATACCCCGTTCGTCCGCCAGCTGACGCACGAGCTTCATCAGACCGACGCCGTGACGCGGATCGAGGTTGTTCAGCGGCTCATCCAACAGCAGGTGCGAGGTGTCCTGCGCGATGGCCATCGCGACGAACGCCCGCTGACGCTGACCACCGGATAACTCGTCGAGGTACCGCGTACGCACGGCGCCGAGATCTAGCAGGTCGATCGCACGTTCCACGTGTGATCGATCCTCGTCCGCCCGGCCGGAGCCGCCGTGGGGGTAGCGCCCGTACGCGACGAGGTCCTGCACGCTCAACCGGATCGCGAGGTGGTTGTCCTGCTTCAGGATGGCGAGGGCCCGCGCGATCTCACGAGACTTCGTCGTCGCGACATCCCGCCCGTCTATCGTGATGGTTCCCTCGTCAGGCGACATCAGTCGGCCGATCGCCGAGAGCAGGGTCGACTTGCCGGCCCCGTTGGGCCCGATGATCGCCGTCACGCCGGGGCCGATCGAGGCGGTGACGTTGTCGACCGCGACGAAGCTGCCGTGTCGTCTGGTCACCGACGAGGTCTGGATCACGTCAACGCGCCTTTCCGAGGAGTACCAGGATGAGGAAGAACAGCCCACCCGCGAATTCGATGACCACGGGCAGTTCGGTGCCGAAGCCGAGCAGCCGATCCAGGATCAGCTGCCCTCCGACGAGCGTGATCAGCCCGATGAACCATGCGGCGGGGATGCTGAGCAGGTGACGGTGCCCGACGAGACCGTACGCGATGTTGGCGACGAGCAGGCCGAAGAAGGTCACCGGCCCGACGAGGGCCGTCGAGGCGGCGACCATCGCCCCGATCGCCACGATCGCGTGCATCGAGATCCGACGCGTCTCGACCCCGAGTGAGATCGCGGTGGGCTCTCCGAGTGAGACCACATCAAGCGCTCGTCGCAGCGGCCAGAGGGAGCCCAGCGCGAGAACGACGATGACCGCCGTGGGGATGAGCAACTGCCGGTTGACCGACGTGAAGCTCGCGAACGCAAGGTTCTGCACGACCGCGAACGTGTCCGGATCGAGCAGCCGCTGCAGGAACGCGGTCACCGAGCGCAGCATCACCCCGAGCACGAGACCCGCCAGCACGACGACGTGCAGATCATGGCGCCCACGCACGAAGAGCCACCAATAGAGGGCGACCACCACACCGCCGGTGAGCACGAGTTCGACGAGCCAGGATGCCTCGGCCGGCGCCGAGACGAGGATCGCCGGGCCGATCGCGAAGACCGTGAGCACCTGGATGGCGAGGAACACCGCGTCGAAGCCCATGATCCCCGGTGTCAGGATCCGGTTCTGAGTGATCGTCTGGAAGAGAATGGTCGCCCCGCCGATGGCGGCGGCCGCGATCGCCATCGCCGCCACGGTCCGGGTGCGAAGCCCCAGCGCGTACTCCCACTTGCCGGGCAGATCCGTGAACACGAAGACGAGGATCAGCACCAGTGCGATGATGCCGACCAGCAGCATCCTCGTCCCGCTCTTGTGCGTGAGGTTCCGCAGCGCGCGCGCGCGCGTCGTCAGGACCCTAGTCATCGACTCACCCCCGCTCGGGAGCCGCGACGCCGGGCCCTCGCACGGAACGTGCGGGTGCGGGATGAGTCGGTGCCGAGCAGCATCCAGAGGAAGACCACGCCCCCGAGAACACCCATCACGATCGCGATCGGGATTTCGAACGGGAACCGCACGGCGCGACCGATGATGTCGCTCAGCAGCACGAGCGCCGCCCCGAGGAGCGCGACCAGCGGAACGGCCCGGCGCATGTTGTCGCCCCAGATCCGACTCACGATGTTCGGGACGATGAGGCCCAAGAACGGCAGCGCTCCGACGATCACCAGCATCGTCCCCGAGACGATGGCGATGATGACCACACCCAGGGCCATCACCCACCGCACATCGAGCCCGAGACCGCGCGCGGTCTCGTCGCCGAGCCCCGCGATGGTGAACCGGTCCGCGGCGATCCACGCGATGAGGGCTGCCCCTGCGGCGACGTAGAGCATCTCGTATCGGCCTCGTGTGATTCCCGAGAAGTCGCCGACACTCCAGCTGAGCAGTTCTTGCAGCACGTCCGCCCGGTAGGCGAAGAACGTCGTCACGGCGCCGATGATCCCGGAATAGAGAATGCCCACGATCGGCACCAGCACGCTCGACCGACTCGGGATGCGGCGACTGAGCGCCAGGAATCCGATGACACCGATCAGAGCACCCAGCGAGGCGAAGGCGGCCTTCCCCCACATCGGAAGACCGGGAATGGTGAGGAGCACGACCAGGAGCGCGAGGCTCGCGGCATCCGTGGCTCCCGTCGTCCCCGGCTCGACGAATCGATTGCGGGTCAGGATCTGCATGATCAGCCCCGTGATCGCGAGAGCACAACCGGCCAGGATCAGCGCGATGGTGCGCGGCAGACGACTTGCGAGCAGGATGAACGGGTCGAGCTCGGCGACGCCGAGAGAAATCGACAATGTCGCGAGCGCGGCCACGACGGCCACACCCGCGACGATTGTCAGGGTGGGTGAGGGGCGCTTCAGCACGCGCCCCCCACAGGGGATGTCACGATCTCACTCAGCCGACGACGACGTCAGCGATTTCGGTGAGGACGTTCTGCATCGCGGTCAGACCGTTGATGACGATGTACAGCTCGCTCGCGGGCAGGTAGACGATGTGCCCCTCTTGGGCAGCCGTCGTACGAGCGACCAGTTCGTTGTCGAGGGTCTCGGCAGCGGTGGAGCCGTCGCCGACAGCGGCACCGCGGTCGAACGCGATGATCCAGTCCGGGTTGGCAGTCAGAAGGAACTCGTTCGTCACGGTGTCGCCGTGCGGGGAACCCTCGACGCCGGGAAGGTCCGCCGCCACGACGGCCGGAGTGAAGCCCAGGACGTCATAGAAATAGCCGAAACGCGAGCCCTCACCGAAAGCACCGTACTCACCGCCCGAGACGGACAGCACGAGCGCGGTGCCGTCGGCGGCGGATTCGATATCGGCCTCTAGAGCGTTGATACGCTCCGCAGCCTCGGCGACCGCGTCCTCGGCGCCGAAGATCTCACCGAGCTGCTCGGCGCGCTCCAGGCCCGCGGTGGGGTCGAACTTTCCGGCGAAGGCGGCGGTCAGGTCGATCGTGGTCGAGATCTCGGCGAGCTCGTCGTAAGCCCCTGTGCTGCGTGCAGCGGTGACGATGAGGTCGGGGTCGAGCTCTGCAA
Source organism: Microbacterium sp. UBA1097 (assembly GCF_002313585.1). Lineage (NCBI taxonomy): Bacteria > Bacillati > Actinomycetota > Actinomycetes > Micrococcales > Microbacteriaceae > Microbacterium > Microbacterium sp. UBA1097. Next base: position 4,262 of record NZ_DCBW01000063.1, read on the forward strand.
CGGCCTCATAGTCGGGCTCGAAAAGGGTCCCGACCTTGGGCAGATCGGCGTACTGCGAGAGATAGTCCGGCAGCGGGATCTCGGGGATGCCGACCACGGTGTCGCCCGCACCGATGGCGTCGAGCGTGTCGAGGGTCGCGATGTCGAAGGTCACGACCGCCGTGGGCTGGTACGGGACCTCGACCGCGCCGCGGGCGACCTCGGTGTCCTCTTGGAACGTGGACTCACCGTCGGACTCGACGAGCACCAGCGTGGGTTGCGCGTTCGCGACCATCACGGAGTCAGCGCTGTCGGCGGAATCGGCACCCGGGTCATCCGTCGCACACGCGGTGAGCGCGAGAGCGAGAGCGGCGAGTCCGGCAATGGGTACTGGGATGCGTGACGAAGACATATAGGTAAGCCTAGCCTAACTGACTCCGCGGCTTACAACCCGGTGGGACTGGAGCTGCGCGCAGCGCCGAATGGTGCAGTGTTGCGAGGCTCGACGAGAGGCGGTCAGTGCCCGAGGACGAACCGCAGCTGTTCGAGCGCCCAGTCGATCTCGGTGGCACGGATGACGAGGGGCGGTGCGATCCGGATGGTCTGACCGTGCGTGTCCTTGACGAGCACGCCGCGGGAGAGGAGCCGCTCGGCCACCTCTCGCCCGGTGCCGACGTGCGGATCGATGTCGATGCCTGCCCAGAGCCCCGCGACGCGGATCGCCGTCACCCCGTGTCCCACGAGGTCCGAAAGGCGCGACTCGAGGTGCTCCCCGAGCGCGCGAGCCCGCTCCTGGAACTCACCGGTCGAGAGCATCTCGACGACCCGCTCACCGATCGCCGCGGCAAGCGGGTTCCCACCGAAGGTCGAGCCGTGCTCGCCGGGACGGATGACGCCGAGGACGTCGTTGTTCGCCACCACCGCCGAGAGGGGCAGGATGCCGCCGCCGAGTGCCTTTCCGAGCAGGTAGATGTCCGGTACGACCTGCTCGCGATCGCACGCGAAGGTCTCACCCACCCGGCCGAGCCCCGCCTGGATCTCGTCAGCAATGAGCAGCACGTCGTGGCGATCACAGATCTCCCGGACCTCCCGCAGGTAGCCCTCCGGCGGAATGACGACGCCGGCCTCGCCCTGGATCGGTTCGAGGAGTACCGCCGCGGTGTTCTCGTCGATCGCCGCCTCGATGGCGGCGGCGTCCCCGAACGGAACCTGCGCAAATCCCCCACTGTAGGGCCCGAAAGCGTCCCTCGCGGCGGGGTCATCGGAGAACCCGACGATCGTGATGGTGCGGCCGTGGAAGTTCCCGCCCGCGACGATCACGCGTGCTGCGTCCGCGGGGATGCCCTTGACCCGATACCCCCATGCCCGCGCGACCTTGATGCCCGTCTCGACGGCCTCGGCGCCGGTGTTCATCGGAAGCACCATGTCTTTGCCGGCGAGCTTCGCGAGCGCCGCAGCGAAGGTTCCGAGCTTGTCGTTGTGGTACGCCCGGCTCGTGAGGGTCAACCGTTCCAACTGCTCCCGGGCAACGGCGAGCAGAGCCGGATGCCCGTGCCCGAAGTTCAACGCCGAGTACGCCGACAGCAGGTCCAGGTAGCGCTTGCCCTCGACATCCGTCACCCACACTCCCTCGCCGCGGGAGATCACGACCGGCAGCGGGTGGTAGTTGTGGGCGAGGTGCTCGTCTTCTGCCCGGATGATCTCGAGCGTGGTCGCGTCGATGGAGATCTGGTCGGCGCTCATGACTCGTCCCGCTTCGCCCGCAGCTCGAGGGTGCAGCACTTGATCCCGCCGCCGCCGAGGAGCAGCTCAGACAGGTCGATGAGCACCGGGTTATAGCCGCGCTCTCGCAACTGCGCCTCGAAACCGGTAGCCCGCGGCGAGATGAACACGTTGTAGCCATCGCTGGCCGAGTTCAATCCGAACACCGCGCCGTCGGCATCCGAGACCCGGATCGCGTCGGGGAAGCGCTCGGCGAGGATCCGCTGGCTGGCCTCATCGAAGGCACCCGGCAGGTAGGCGATGTTCGCGGCATCCGGCCCGCCCTGGGCCGCGCCGATGACCGGATCGAGCACCGAGATCGCCGTGTCGAGGTGATAGAAGCGCGGGTCGGTGAGAGTCAGCGAGATGACCTCCCTGCCGAAAACCTCGCCGACCTCACGGTGGCTGTCGCCGGTCGAGCGGAACCCAGTACCCGCGAGGATGACGTCACCCGCGAGCAGGAAGTCGCCCTCGCCCTCGTTGACTTCCTCGGGGATGACGGTCTCGAATCCTGCGGCGCGGAACCAGTCGATGAAGTGGCGCTCCTCGCCGGCGCGCTCAGCGAACCGGAACTTCGGCGCATAGGCGATGCCGTCGATGATGAACCCGCCGTTGGCCGTGTAGACCATGTCGGGAAGCCCCTCGGCGGGGTCGATCAGCTCGACCTCGTGCCCGAGCTCGAGGTAGGTGTCGTAGAGCACCTGCCACTGCGCCACGGCCTTGGCGGTGTCGGTGGGCTTGGCGGGCTCCATCCACGGGTTGATCGTGTAGCTGACCGTGAAGTGCTCGGGGCGGCACATCAGGTAGCGGCGGCGCTGAGCCGTGCGGGTCGGTGCGGCGTTCGGTGCGGGCGTCGTAGTCGTCACGTCGTTCTCCTGGAGAGTGCGGCTGGCGGACGCTGTCCAGAGGCCCGGCGGAGCAGAAAGATGCCGGCGACACGGGCACGCCGGACTCTATTCTCGCACGATCGTCGCCATCGGCCGAGGGATCGGCCCCGCGGTGCGGCTAACTCCTCAACGTTGACCCCCGCGAGGTAGTTCGGGAGCTCGACCGGGCGAATCTAACGAGGGGTTGAGGAGTTAGCCACGGCGCGAGAGCGCTACTCGACCGCCACGACAACCTTGCCCACAGCATGTCCCGCGTCCACGTGCGCGAGCGCGTCGCGTGCCGCGTCCAACGAGTACGTCCGTTCGATCACGGGACGGATGCTGCCACGATCAGTCAGCTCCAGCAGCTGCGCCAGGATCTCAGGTCTCGCGGTGGCGGCGAGGGAACGGATGCGGCGGCGGCGCCGCGACAGGAAGGCAGCTTTCAGCATCCGCCCCATGGGTCCGAGGATCTTCCCCCCAGCGCCCGAGACGAGCACGACGGTCCCGCCCTCCCGGAGCAGACCGCGCAACGTGGCGAGCGGAGCGGTGCCGGCGATGTCGATGACCGCGTCGAAGCTCGCCGGGGGGAGCTCGGGCGCGCCGGGCTGCACCTGTCGGTAGTCGAACGTGTGGGCCGCGCCGAGGCCGGTCACGAGGCCGAGCGCTCGCTCGCCGGCGAGAGCCCACACCTCGGCGCCGCGCTCGGCGGCAAGCTGCACGGTGTACGTGCCGACGCCTCCCGACGCCCCGATCACCAGGACGCGGCTTCCTGAGTGGACGCCGGCGGCATCCAGCGCCTGCCAGGCCGTACCGCCCGAAACCGGGAGCGCGGCCGCGACCGCCGGCGAGATCCGGGCGGGGCGGCTGACCGCGCGGGCGGCGGGTATGATCGCATACTCGGCGAGGCCCCCACCCACACCGATCTCGGCCACCACCTCGTCACCGATCCGAAAGCCCGTCACGGCCGCTCCCATCGCGACCACCGTGCCTGCGACATCTATCCCTCGCGTGGCAGTCCGCGGGCGACGGATGCCGAAAGCGAGCCGCACGAGTGCGGGGTCGCCACGCATCAGTCGTGCGTCGCCGGCATGGATGCCGCACGCGCGCACCCGCAGGAGGAGGTCCGCGGGACCGGGCGTCGGCACCGGGACCCGGACAGGTTCAACGGTCTCCGGACCGCCGTAGCGCTGCTGGGCCCAGGCCCGCATCGTCTCGTTCGGCACGTGGGGTGCCGCCGATTCGGCCATGGGAGGGTTCGTCGTCATGCTGACACTCCGTCCGGGGCATCCGTCGGGTACTCGAAGAGATCGTCGATCGTCATGCCAAACAGCCGCGAGAGCTGAAAGGCGAGTTCGAGCGACGGGGAGTACTTGCCCTGCTCGATCGCGATGAGCGTCTGGCGGGTGACTCCGATGTGGCGGGCCACCTCGGCCTGAGTCATCCCGGCAGCTTCCCGCGTCGCGCGAATCGTGTTGGTGATTCTTGTCGGCTTGACCATTACGGCATCCCTCGGCGGTAAACGACGATGCGGGCGATGCCGCCGATGAACGCGGACAGGAAAAAGCCGAAGAAGACCGCGTTGCCGATCCAGAACCACTCGGCCTGCACCATCGCCAGGATGAGCGCTGCCAGCCCACCGATGACCAGAAAGGCCTGTCCGACGCGGTCGCCGAGGTGCTCGATCTCCCGGTCACGCTGGTCGGCGCGGTGCTCCTCGTCGGGGTCGCGCATGCCCGCGCCGATACCCCACAGGATGCTGATCACGATCGAAACCACGATGGCACCGGCGATCGTCCAGACCATCGGCCACTGCCAGGCGATCTCTCCTATGGGGGTGGTCCCTAGCTGGGGCAGCACCAGCACCAGGTACACAGCGGTTCCCGCAGCACTTGCAATCAGTTGCGACCAGGTATTTCTCTCGACGTATCCCATGTCGACTCCTCGAGCTTGAATGTATAGAATGTTTGACATCTCCGAGCGTAGAGTCGCGAGGCATCCGTGTCAAGTTTTCTTTACATATCGCTGGCGCTCACGTGTCAGGCTAAGCCGAGGCGCGAGAGGTAGTCGTTGGTGAACCTGCCGCGGGGGTCCATCCGCGCACGCAGCGCCGCGAACTCGTCCCACCGCGGGTACCGACTGCGGATGCGGTCAGCATCCATCGTGAAGACCTTGCCCCAGTGTGGCCGCGCCGACTCGGGTAGAGCGTCTTCGATTCGGGGTAGGAGCCCCTCGACCCCCGCTACGTCAGGTCGCCACGTGAAGTGAAGACCGACGGTCTCCCGCCCGAACGCGGGACTCAGCCACAGGTCGTCAGCCGCCATCTCGCGCACTTCGCAGACATAGAGCAGCGGGGCGATCTCCGGCGCGAGGCTGCGCAATACGTCGATCGCGGCGAGACCATCGCGCCGGTCGATGAGGTATTCGCTCTGCAGTTCCGCGCCAGCCGATGGCGTGAACTCGAGCCGGAAGTGCGGCAGCCGGGAGTGCCACGGACCGGGCACCCCGCCCTGCACCGTGCAGGGCTCGGGCCCCACGCCGGGAACCGGATGCCGCGGCCCGTCCGCCTCGCGTCCACCCGCTGCGAGCACGGCGTCGGCATTGGCTCGCCCCGGACGCGCCTTGACCCAGATCTGGTCGATCGTGTCGGCATCCTGCCAGCTGGTGAACAGGCTGACGCTGTCTCCCGCGCCCGTGATCGCGTCGAACCCTGCGAGCACGTCGTCCCAGCGGGCGCCGTCGTAGACCGTCTGCGCGATCTCGTATGCCGGTTCGAGCTCAAGCGTCAGATGCGTGACGATACCGAGCGCGCCGAGTGCCACGACCGCTCCGTCGAACTGCGGATCACCGCGTCGCAGGGTCAGCGCCCCGCCGTCGGCGGTCACCATCTCGACGCCGAGCACCTGCGTGGCGAGCGACCCGATCCGATCCCCCGACCCGTGCGTCCCGGTCTGCACAGCGCCGGCGACCGAGATGTGCGGCAGCGACGCGAGATTGGCGAGCGCAAACCCGGCGGCATCGAGGGCGGGCACCAGGTCGCCGTGCCGCAGCCCCGCCGATACCCGGGCTGTAGCGGCATCGGTGTCGACCTCGATCTCGTGCGGCATCCTCGCGAGCGACACGAGTGTTCCGTCCGTGTCGGCGATGGGGCTGAACGAGTGGCGACTACCGAGCGCCCGGACCCCCGGAGTCCGGGCGACGATGTCGGAGAGCTCGCGGAGGCTCGCGGGCTCCCGCACCGCCGCCGCCCGATACGTGAGATTCCCCGCCCAGTTCTTTTCGGCCATGCCCCCATTCCAGCACGCGCATGCCACGCAGCGCGGTGTTACCGTGTGACTGACGAGAGGAGGCCGACGGATGCGTAACGCGACCGCTGCGCTGCTCGCCCTCATCCTCTCAACGCTCGGCCTGCTGACGCTCGCCGATGCGAACACCGTGACGCTCGCGGTTGTCGTCGTCACCACCATCGCGCTCGCGGTCCTCGCCCTCCACGCGATCGCCCGCCCGAGCTCGGCCCGGCAACGGCTTACCCGAGCCGGCCGACAGATCGATCCCTCCGCGCTCGTGGAGCAGAGCGACCCGGATGCCGAGGGTCACGCCCGCCCGAGGGCGCCGGGACTCGCGGCCTAGGCCGCACCCGTTCGTTCACCTCCTCCGGGGTTCACGCACGCCCCCCTCACGGCGTGCAGCCGGACGTTCGACGACCCTGCGGCCAGACGCACCCGCATCCGTCATCGACTTACCGGGAGTCCGCCGTGGACCTGTTCGCCTTTCCTCCGTTCGCCTTTCTTCTCGACACCACCTACCGAACCCTCATGGGCCTGTCTGCCCTCCTCAGCCCGGTCGCGGGAGCTGCCTCCGCCGCCCTCGCGATCGTCATCATCACCCTCTTCGTCCGCGCCGCGCTCATTCCCGCCGGCATAGCCCAGGCCCGCTCTGAGCAGGTGCGCATGCAAATTACTCCCCGACTGCGCGAGATACAGAAGCGGTTCCGAAAGAACCCCGAGCGGATGCAGCGCGAGATGATGCAGCTGTATCGCGATGAGAACACCTCACCGCTTGCCGGCATCCTGCCCGCCCTGATCCAGGCGCCGATCGTCGGCCTGATCTACGCCGTGTTCCTCCGGAGCATCGTCGGTAACCATCCGAACGACCTGCTGACCGAGCATCTCTTCGGCGTATCTCTCGGTACGAGCCTCGTGGGGTCCGCCGGCGCCTTCTCGGTCGAGACGGCTGTCGTGTTCGGCACGCTCATGGTGCTGATGGCAGCAGTCGCCGAGGTCACGCGGCGCATTTTCCGCCCGGCGGTTCCCGCAGAGCCGGATGCCTCGCCCTTGGCATCCGGCGGCGTGCAGCGTGCGCTCGGGTTCTTGCCGTACCTGTCCGTCGTGTTCGCGGCGTTCGTGCCACTGGCCGCCGCGCTCTATCTCGCCGTGACAGTCACTTGGACGCTCGGCCAGCGCTGGGTTCTGCGGCGTCGCTACCCGCTCGAGTGATGTCGCGTTCGCAACGGCGCCGCGTTACGCAGAATCTGCGCCGTTGCGACCACCATCGCCCCTCAGATGACGTCCGCCGACCACGCGTCGGGGTTGCCGAAGCGGTGGGCGGTGATGGTGATCGACTGCTCGTGCAGGAACGGGAGCAGCTCGATGCGGCCCGCCGTTGTCACCTCGTTGTCATAGATCGCGACATCCGGGTCTCCGCCGACGGCCTCGGCGAGCGCGGAATGCAATGCCGAGACGGCGTCGGCGCCGCCGACCAAGCGCACCCGGGGCGGGCGGGTCGGCCTGGGCTCGCCGGCGACGGCATCCGCGACATCCTGCTCGGGACGAGCGACGCGGTCGAGCCACTCGTCCTCGGTCTCGACGAAGACGTTCACGTCCTGGTCGCTGAGCGCTCGACGCACCGCCGCGGGCAGGCCGACAGGAGCACTGACGGTCGTCGTCGACCCAGTGCGGATGCCGGCAAGGATGACGCGCAGCAGCGCCTGCCACGTCGCATCCCCCGTCGCCCGGATCGCGACCTCGACGGGCCGGTAGCGGAAGAGGTTGCGCTCCACGCCCAGCCGCGAGACATCCGTCACCCGCCCGAACTCCTCGTTCCAGGCGACCGCGTCCGAGAGCGCGGCGCGGCGAAGCCACTCGAACGCGGGGTAATCGAGTGATGCCTGGGCAGCCTCGATCACCGTCGTGATGCGCGAATCGAGACCACGCAAGTGCAGCGTGGACGAGGGGGCACCGGCATCCGTCCCCCGCCACTTCCCGAGGCCGATGAGGTAATTCGGTCCGCCGGCCTTCGTGCCGGGACCGACCGACGAGCGCTTCCAGCCACCGAACGGCTGCCGCTGCACGATCGCGCCCGTGATCCCGCGGTTCACATAGAGGTTGCCCGCCTCGACGCGGTCGAGCCACATCGCGAGGTCGTCGGGGTTCTGGGTATACAGACCCGCCGTGAGTCCGTACGCGACGGCGTTCTGGAGTTCGATCGCGTGCCCGAGGGAGTTCGCGTGCATGATCCCGAGCACGGGCCCGAAAAACTCCTCCAGGTGCACGCGCGACCCGGGCTGCACCCCGACACGGATGCCGGGACGGAAGAACCGGCCGGCATACTCAGGCCCGACATCCAGCGGCTCGGGCCTGACGAGCCACTGCTCGCCCTCGTCGAGGGTGGTCAGAGCCCACTGCAGCTTTCCGCGTGGCGGTTCGATGACCGGCCCCATCTCGGAGCGCGGATCGGTCGGCGGTCCTACCCGCAGCGAAGTCGCGGCATCCACAAGCTGACGCGCGAAGCGCTCCGAGCGCCCGACGGGGCCGACGAGGATCGCGAGCGACGCCGCGGAGCACTTCTGACCCGCGTGTCCGAAGGCGCTCTTGATGAGATCGGATGCCGCGAGGTCCAGATCCGCAGACGGCATGATCACCATCGCGTTCTTGCCGCTCGTTTCGGCGAGCAGCGGCAGGTCGGGGCGCCAGGAGCGGAAGAGAGATGCCGTTTCGAAGGAGCCGGTCAGGATGACGCGATCGACATCCGGGTGCGAGACCAGCTGCTGCCCGAGGCCGCCCTCGTCGATGTCGACCAGGGCGAGGACGTCCCGCGGAACGCCTGCCGACCACAGCGCCTCGGCTACTACTGCCGCGCAGCGCCTCGCCTGCGGCGCCGGCTTGAAGATCACTCCGGAGCCCGCGGCGAGCGCAGCAAGCACTCCGCCCGCGGGTATCGCGATCGGGAAGTTCCACGGTGGGGTGACGACGGTCACCCGCGCGGGCACGAAGACCGCACCGCTCACCCGATCGAGTTCCCTCGCCGTTGCGGCGTAGTAGTTGGCGAAGTCGACAGCCTCGCTCACCTCGACGTCAGCCTCGGCGAACACCTTGCCCGTCTCGGATCCGGCGACCTCGATCAGCTCACCGCGCCGGGCCCCCAGTGCCCGGGCCGCCGCCTGCAGCACCGCCGACCGGTCTGCTGCCGGCATCGCGCCCCACCGAGGCGCCGCGTCGCGAACACCCGCAATGATCTTTTCGAGCCGCTCGGCATCCGTGACCCGGGATGCCTCGATCGTGTCATCCCCCGCCGTCGAGACCGGCATGCGCTCGAGAACCTGCCTGGCCCACTCGCGGTTCGCCGGGAGTGCCGGGTCGGTGTCACGCGCGTTTCGGAACCCCGGCGCGCCGGCTGCGACTCCGTCAGACTCGGTCGCGGAATAGATCGCCGTCTCGACGTACTCAACGCCACCGAAGCGGGCGATGCCATCGTCGGATGCCGCGGAGCTGGCGATCCCGAGCACGGCCTGGGTCAAACCTCCGGCCCGGGGCGGCGGGGAGTCGCGAAGAATACGTGGTTCGGCGGCCCCGTCTGCGTCTTGCTCGTCCGCGCGGTTCTGGCGGCGGTTGGGTCCGGTCGGAAGCCCGGGATCGGCGGCGCGCTCGAGGGATGCGACGAAACGATCCCGCTCCCGCTCGAACAGCGCAGGATCGTCGGCGAGGTCGAACGCTGCCGACAAGAAGTTCTCACTCGACGCGTTCTCTTCGAGCCGGCGCACGAGATAGCTGATCGCGACATCGAACTCCTGCGGGTGCACGACCGGCACGTACAGGAGCACGTGTCCGACCTCGCGGGAGATCGCCGCGACCTGGCCCTGCGCCATGCCGAGGAGCATCTCGATCTCGATGTCCTCGCGTACTCCCCGCTCGCCCGCGAGCAGCCACGCGTAGGCGATGTCGAACAGGTTGTGCCCTGCGACGCCGAGCCTCACGGCATCCGTGTTCTTCGGCTGCAGCGCCTCGTCGAGGCAGCGCAGATAGTTCGCGTCGGCGTCGACCTTGCGGTCGTAGGTTGCCAGCGACCAGTCGTGCATGATCGCATCGACGCGCTCCATCGCGAGGTTCGCGCCCTTGACGAGCCGGATCTTGATGCGAGCACCACCATCAGCCACCCGCTGGCGCGCCCACGCGGTCAGCTCTCGCAGCGCCGGCAGGGCATCGGGCAGATAAGCCTGCAGCACGATCCCCGCCTCGAGATCGCGGAGCCGCTCATCTTCGAGGATCCGAGTGAACACCGCGATCGTGAGGTCGAGGTCGCGGTACTCCTCCATGTCGAGGTTGATGAAGGTGCGGCCGCCGTTCTCGGGGAGTCCCGCCGCCGCGGTGAGGTACAGCGGCGTGAGGCGCTCGACGACGGCATCCACGATCTCATCGAAGGCCCACATCGAGATGTGACTCGCGATCGCCGAGACCTTCACCGAGACGTAGTCGACATCGGGCCGACGGATGAGGTCGTGGATGCCCTCGAGTCGGCGCAGCGCCTCGCGCTCACCGAGCACTGCCTCGCCCAGCAGGTTGAGGTTCAGCTTGGCGCCGCCCTCGCGGAGCGCTGCTATTGCGGGGCCGAGCTTGTCGGGCCGTGCGTCGACGACGAGGTGCGAGACCATCTCGCGCAGGGCGCGGCGGGCTATCGGCACGACGGGGGAAGGGAGCACGGGCGCCACTGCCCCACCGACCTTGACGGCGCCGCGCAGGTACCACGGCAGGAACTCCGGCGCGAGCGGGGCGATCCGCGACAGCGTGGATGCCGCCGCCGTCAGACTCTCAGGGCGCATGACGCCGTCGACAAACCCAATCGTGAAGGACAGACCGTTCGGATCCTTGAGGACTCCGGCGAGGCGCTGCGCCGAGGCATCCGCGGGGAACTCGGCGGCTTCGGCGACCCAGCGTGCGGCGAGGTCGATCGCGCGCGGCGCCAGGTCGCCCGACGGCGCGGATGGCGCCGTGTCGGGGGTCTCCTGCATGCGATCAGCCTACGTCCGGACACACCGCAGAACAGGTTGCGCGGCGGCGGTCTTCTCGGGGTGTGGCTAACTCCGCAACTCCGCCCCGAATCAGCATCCGGAACGCAATAAACCCCGCCATGAGGCCCGGGGCTGAGGAGTTAGCGACGCCGCGTCCGCGAGCCCGATCAGGCCCAGATGCTGGGTGCCTCGGCCTTGGTGGGCGGGAGGGCAGATGCCGCTGCCCAGTCGTGGATCCAGGACGAGACGTCCGGGGTGTCGTCGGGGCGGCCAACGGCGGCGAAGAACTCGTCGTGGCTGACCGTGCCGCCCGCGCGCTTGAGCATCCGCGACCGGATGATCGCGCGGGCGAAGATCTCGCCGTTTACGACCGCGCGATGCTCCAGATACAGCGCCTTATCGTCGTGACCGATGAAGCGTGTCTCGACGTCAAACCGCTGCCACAGCTGGAGAGACTTACGGAACGAGATGGTCTCGCTCGAGACCACGGCATACCAACCCTGCTCCCGCATCGCGTCGAGCAGGCCTGAGCGCACCAGCAAGTCCCACCGGCCGAGGTCGAACAGCGACAGATATCGTCCGTTGTTCATGTGGCGCAGGATGTCGATATCTGTCGGCAGCGTCGTCAAGCGAATCCGCGCAACGCCCGTGGGTGAGACCAGACCCTCTCGGCGCTTGCGCCACCGGGCTCGCCAGATCACCAGCATCGTTCGCCACATCACGTTCACGAGGGGCGATGCTAGGGGAGAACGCATCGACGGGGTACGCGGTTGTGGGATTTCCACAGCACAAACCCGCCGCATCCGCCCCGGCTTTGCGCCGATTTCTTTTCCGCGTGATCGCCCGCGTAGAGTCTGGCCATGAACGCCGAAACGCAGACGGATGTCATCGTCAGGCCCGTGCGCGATGTCGACGCACAGGAACTCGGTCGCGTCCACGCGACGTGCTGGCACGAGACCTACGACCACCTCATCAGCAGGGCAGCTCTCGAGAACGTCTCACCGAAGAGACTTGCCGAGCTGTGGACGCACTGGGCAGCCCAGGGTGAGGAATACCGCATGAGCGCGGCGCTCGTCGACGGCGAGATCATCGGCTTCGTCGGTTCCGGGCCCGCCCGGGACGAGGATGCTCCGCGTGAGCGCGAGCTGTACTTCATCTATCTGCTGCACCGGTTCCACGGCACCGGTGTGGGCCAGCTCCTGTTCGACGCAGCGATCGAAGAGGGCGAAGGGGTGTACCTGTGGGTCGCCGCTGATAACCCCCGCGCACATCGGTTCTACACCCGAAACGGTTTCGCTCTGGACGGAGCAACCCACGACGAGGCGTTCCTCGGCGAGTCGCTGACTGAGGTGCGCTTCGTCCGGTGACCGCCCGAGGTGACGGCTCGACGCGAACTGAACGTCCGTGACGATGCTGCAGATCTGGGCGCTCGACGGCATTCGCGAGATCGTCGCCGGAGATGACCTCGTCGCTCTGATCGGCGCCGCCGCCGGAGACTCGCTTGTCGACGGTGACATCCTGGTGGTCACCTCCAAGATCATCTCGAAGGCTGAAGATCGATTCGTCGCCGCCGCCGACCGCGAGGAAGCGATCACCGCCGAGACTGTGCGTGTCGTCGCCACGCGGGTCGCGGCATCCGGTCATACCACCCGCATCGTCGAGAACCGTCTGGGAATCATCGCGGCGGCCGCAGGCGTCGACGCGTCCAACACACCCGACGGCACGGTGTTGTTGCTTCCTGTCGATCCGGATGCCTCGGCCCGCGCCCTTGCCGCAGGGCTTCGCGACGTGACCGGCGCCGAGATCGGCGTCATCATCAGCGACACCCTCGGGCGCGCGTGGCGCGAGGGCCAGACGGATGCCGCGATCGGCGCGGCCGGCATCCGAGTGTTCGACGACCTGCGCGGCGGCACGGATGCCGAGGGCCGGCCGCTCGTGGTGACGATGCCGTGCGTCGCCGACGAGCTCGCTGCAGCTGCCGACCTTGTGAAGGGAAAGACCGGACGCACGCCGGTTGCGGTCATTCGGGGACGAAGCGACCTCGTGGGTTCGCTCGAGCTGCCCGGTGCCCGTTCGATCATCCGAGCACGCGAGCACGACATGTTCCACACCGGGGCCGCCGAGTCCTACGCCGCCGGTCGCGCCGCGGGGCTCGCTGCGGCTCGGGAGGCCAGCGGCGGCGACGGAGGGGCGAAGCTCTGAGCCCCACCCCTCCGTCGCTTTTCGCATCAGCGTGCGGCGCGCAGCATCACTTGTCCGGCCGAGACCTCCACTGAGATCGTGCTGTCAGCGCCCGGGTCGCTGCCGAGCTGATTGCGGAAGTTGCCGGCTGAGACATCAGAGGTGACGTCGTACGCCCCGTCGGGAACGACGAGGGTGAGCGAACCCGCGCTCACTCCGGCACGGATGTCGCTGGGCTGAGCCCCACTGAACGCGGCATCCATCGACCCGGCGCTGACCGTCAGGTCCGCGGTGTCAACATCCGCGAGGTTGAGCACTGCGCGCCCCGCAGACAGGTCGACCGACACGTCCTCGGCGGATCCGTCGAGCGTGAGCTCCCCCGCACCGACAGTGAGGTCGACGAGACCGAAGTCGCCGTCGGCGCGCAGTGACCCAGCCGCCATCTGCATGTCGGCGTCGAGGCCCTCGAGACTGTCAGGCAGGACGAGCACGGCGCGGCCGCTGCCGCCAAAGATCCAGCCCATCCCCCATTCCCAGCTCGGGGAGGCGACCGTGAGGGTGTCACCGGCACGCTCGAGCGTCCAGCGATCACCACCGAAGGGTGCGGTGACCTCGAGCTCTGCCTCGTCGACATCCGCGTACTCGACGGTCAACGACCCGGCGTTCAACTCAATCGAGAGCGCGTCGACTCCAGACACGGCGACAGTCGACGAGGCAGTGGAAACGGCAGCTGCCCGGATCGTGCTGAACACCGCACCGACGATCGTGCCGAGCACGATCAGCGCGCCAAGGACGATGATCAGGATCGCGACGACGGTGGAGGATCCGCGTGGTCCGGAAGACGCGGGCTCGGAGCCGGGAGCCGGGGCATCGGGGCCTTGCGGCGAAGTGGGAGCGGGTGGCGGTGTGAGGTTCGTGGTCATGACAATTCTCCCGTCTGGGGCGGCATCCCGCCGTGAGCGATGTGGGCGAGGGCCGCGAGCACCCGCCGGTTGCCGGAGTCGTCCTGCTCGAGTTCGAGCTTCTGGAAAACCGCCGTGATGTGTTTTTCGACGCTGCCCTCGCTGATGTGGAGGGTGCGCCCGATGGCCTGGTTGGACTTGCCTTCGGCGATGAGTGCGAGCACCGTGGCCTCGCGGTCGGTCAGCCGCTGCATCCGCTCATCCCGGGCTCGCCTGCCCAGCAACTGGGCGACGACCTCGGGGTCGAAGACAGTCCCTCCTGCCGCGATGTCGTCGACGGACTCGAGGAACTCGGCCACGTCGGCTACCCGGTCTTTCAGCAGATAGCCGAGGGCGCCGCCGCGTCCGGCGATGAGCTCGCTCGCGTACCGTTCCTCCACATACTGCGAGAGCACCAGGACGGGAAGATCGGGGCGCGACGCGCGAAGGCTGACTGCAGCACGGATGCCTTCATCGGTGCGGGTCGGGGGAAGGCGAACGTCCAGGATGCACAGCTGAGGGTCGAGGTCAGCTACCGCGTCGGTCAGGCCGTCGGTGTCGCCGAGAGCGGCGACCACCTCGTGCCCGGCATCCTCGAGCAGGCGGACCAGACCCTCCCGCAGCAGGACGGAGTCTTCGCAGATCACGATGCGCATGGCAGGCTCACTTCCACGGTCGTCGGGCCGCCGACGGGACTGTCAACGGAGAAGGTGCCGCCGGCGCCGAGAGCACGGTTCGAAATGCCGTCCAGTCCCCCGCCGGGAATGACCTGGGCACCGCCGATGCCGTTGTCTTCGACGCGGGCCCAGAGCACTCCTCCCTCGCGCTGGCGCACCAGCACCCGCGCTTCGGTCGCACGCGAGTGCTTTGCCGCGTTGGTGAGCGCTTCCGCGATCACGAAGTAGGCGGCGGCCTCCGCTGTCGGTGCGCAGCGCTCGGTGATCCTCACGTCGAGCACAACGGGCACGGGCGACCGGGCAGCCAGGGCGGATAGCGCAGCATCCAGTCCGCGGTCGTCGAGCACGGAGGTGTGGATGCCGCGCGCCAGCTGCCGCAGTTCCGTGATCGCCGCCTTCGTCGACGTGTGGGCCTCGGAGATGAGTTCCTTCGCGGCTGCGGGATCGGAGTCGATCTTCTGCTGCGCCAGCCCCAGGGTCATCCCCACCGACACGAGCCGCGGCTGCACGCCATCGTGGAGGTCACGTTCGATCCGGGTGCGCTCGACGTCGGCGGCGCGCACAGCCCCGGCACGCTGCGCCTGGGACTGCCGGGCCTGCTCAGCCAGAAGCGCTTCCCGCGAGGGGATCATGATCGCGCGGGCCAGCACACCGTGCAAGATGGCAAGACCCACGATGGTCGCCAGCGCCAGCAGCGACACGACGATGCCGACCGGGACCGCCCACGCCGTGGACACATCGATCCACGTGCTGCCGAGGCGAACGGCATCCGCTGTTCCGGCGTACAGGGGCGAGAACGCGAGCGCGACACCGGATGCCGTGACGCCGACGAGGCTCAGCACGATCCAGCCGAGGATGGTGGCGATCGCGCCGTTTGCCACAGCGCGCCACATGCCCGGGTCGATGAACTGCAGCCAAATCGTGTGGAGGAAGCCACCGAATCCCGGCTTGGGGCTGCGGCGGGGGCGACGCGCAGGAAGTCCGAAGCGGTAGAGCCCGTCGATGCGCGCGTTCTCGAGCCAACTCAGCGCGAACAGCACGTACACGAAGGCCAGCAGGAAGAGGAGCCCGATCCCGATCACGGGCAGAAGCCCGAGGCCGAGACCCAGAAGCGTCATGAGAATGGCGAACACCCCGGGGCCGATCACACCGAGCGCGGCGAGCTGGGCGATCGCGCCAGCCACGCGCGCGGGCGTCGCGACGGGCCGAGGTGGCGAATACGTTGTCGTCATGCCTCCACGGTAGGTTCCGGCATCCGTTCTTCGCGTCCCTGCCAGCCGGTCGAATCACGGGGGGATAACCCCCGACATCCGGCCGGGCTCGCCGGGTCCTGACGGATGCCGCCCGAACCCGCCCCCGTCAGCGGCTGGACACCGTGCCGAACAGGCGCGCGATCGGAGCCAGCACGAGAGGGCGCGCCGCAACCCACGCTGCCGCAATCACGATCATCGACAGGACGAACAGCCAGAAACCGACCCAGTTCTCGGCGTCAGTGGCTGCGTACATGTGGTTGAGGTTGCGCAGGGCCCCGGTCGCAAAGACCAGGATGACGTGGACGATGATGAACGCGACGAAGTACAGCATCACGGGGAAGTGCACCGTGCGTGCCCACTCGACCGGGTAGGCCCGGTTCAGCGCCTTCGCGTTCTTCGGCCAGATCCCGCTCATCCGCACGCCGGTGATGATCGCAAGCGGGGCTGCGATGAACACCGTCGTGAAGTAGGCGAGCTGCTGCAGTGAGTTGTAGTTGACCCATCCGTTCTCGGTCGGCCAATCCAGCGATACGTACTGCAGCGCCGCCGACAGGGCATTGGGGAACACTTCCCAGCTCGTGGGAACGATCCGCATCCACTGCCCGGTCACGAACAGCAGTACCACGAAGATGAGGCCGTTCACGATCCACAGGATGTCGAGGGCTTGGTGGAACCAGATCGTCAGGCTGACCTTGCCCTTGGGCTTGTTCCGCGGCGCCCAGAACACGCTCGGGCGCTTCTCGGTGCGGATGGTGAGACCCGACCGGATGATCAGCACCATGAGGAACACGTTGAAGAAGTGCTGCCATCCGAGCCACGCCGGGAAGCCCACCGGCGCACCCTCGGGCAGGTGGTACTCGCCGGGGTAGGTCGTAAGGAAGTCCTGCATCCCATCAAGCGAGAGCAGCCAGCGCACCGCAAGCACCGCCATGCCCGCAGCGAAGAGCAGCCCGAGGCCGCCCACGATGACGGCGCCTGCCCACTGCGCCCGTGTGAACGGGCCGACGCGGGCGGGCTCTGGCCGCGGCGCGGGGCGCGTGCGGGCTGATGCCCCCTCCCAGACCGTCGGCGTGAACGGGAGCGGCACGCTGACGTCATGTGCCGGAGCACTGACCACTGAGGTCTCGGCAGGGGCGGCATCCGGGTGCGCTTCGCTTGCCGCAACACGCCGTGCGTCGTCGTCGGAGCCGGCGTTTTCGGGCAACCGAGCCTCGGCGCTGGATGCTGCAATCGCCGCGACCATCTCCGCGGTCGGCCACGGCTCGCCACCCGGAACACGAGGCAGGCCCCGACGTACGGGGCGCGCGGCACCTTCGTTTGCCGCAAACCGCGCTTCGTCCGTCGCCGACGCGGCGTGTTGCGGCAAGCGAGACTCGGGGGCGCCGGATGCCGCATCCGTCACTGCCGTGGCGGTCACTCCCGTGTGTGCTGCAGTTTCGTGCGACTGCTGTGCATCTTCCCGCAGCGCTTGCACAGAAGTGCCGCGCTCGGGGGACGGCGCGGCCGGCGGCCACGGCTCGCCGCCGGGGACGCGGGGCAGACCCCGGCGCACAGCCCGTGAAGCCGGCGCGACTGTGGCGGCATCCGTCGCTGCGGCGACCCCTGCGGGTGCGGCAGTTTCGTGCGACTGCGGCGCATCTTCCCGCAGCTCCTGCGCAGAACTGCCGCTCTCGTGTGAGCCGCCGGCAGGCACGGATGCCGCAGCCGGCGTGGCCGCGGAGGGTGCGGGGGCTTCCGCGGACTCCGCGGCCGCCCCGCCGGGCGTCTCTCCGGCGGGCGGCCAGGGGTCGCCGCCCGGGATGCGGGGCAGCCCGCGCCGCAGGGTGCGCGCGTAGGTCGCCATGGGCTCAGGCCTTCTTCGCCTGCAGCGTCTCGATCAACTGCGGCACGACGGTGAAGAGGTCTCCGACGACGCCGAAATCGGCGATCTCGAAGATCGGGGCGTCGGCATCCTTGTTGATCGCGACGATCGTCTTGGCCGTCTGCATGCCGGCCTTGTGCTGGATCGCTCCGGAGATGCCGAGCGCGACATACAGCTGCGGAGCAACCGAGACACCGGTCTGACCGACCTGCGCGGACTGGGCGATGTAGCCGGCGTCGACCGCAGCACGCGACGCGCCGACGGCGGCACCGAGCACGTCGGCGAGTTCCTCGACGAGAGCGAACTTCTCCTCCGAGCCGAGGCCACGCCCGCCCGAGACGACCTTGGCGGCGCCACGCAGCTCAGGCCGCGCCGAGGTCACGACGACCTCTTCGACAGACCCGATGGTCGCGGCCTTGCGCCCGGATGCCGCCACCTCGAGCTTCTCGGCGACAAGCGGCTGAGCCTCCGCTCGCGCATCGATCGAGCCCTGGCGCACCGTGATGACGGGAGCACCGAAGGTAGCCGCTGCCTCGACGTTGTAAGCGCCGCCATACACGGAGTGGTGCGCCACGATTCCCTCGTCGTCGCGGGTCACGCCGACAGCATCCACGCAGAGCGCCGAACGAGACCGGGCAGCGTACCGGCCCGCGGTCTCGCGCGACTCGATCGAGTGCGACAGCAGCACGGCGTCAGGATTCACGAGCGCCGCGGCGGCAGCCACCGCATCGGTCGCCGGCACACCCAGCGCCGCCCCCTGGCCCTCTGGCGTGGCGGTGAGCACCAGCGCGGCGCCGAGTTCAGCGGCCGTGGGCGCGAGGGTCTCGGCGTGCTCGCCGACGATCAGAGCGACGGGGGTTCCCACGCCGGCCGCAGCACCCAGCAGGCCGGCCGCGCTTGCGGCGAGCGTGCCACCGGGCGTGACATCGAGAACGACCAGAACAGCGTCAGCTGCAATATCCACCATCATCTGCCCCTTAGACCAACCGGTTCGAGATCAGGAACTCGGCGAGCTTCACGCCCGCATCGCCCTCGTCGACGACCTTCACGCCCGCCGCCCGCGGCGGCTTCTGCGCCACCGCGATCATGATCGAGCGAGCAGCATCCGGGTCATCGGCGGTGACGCCGAGGTCAGCGAGTGAGACCGTGTCGACCGGCTTCTTCTTGGCCGCCATGATCCCCTTGAAGTTCGGGAACCGCGCATCGGGCAGCCGTTCGGTGATCGAGATCACGGCGGGAAGAGCAGCGGATGCCGTCATCGACCCACCGTCGACCGACCGCTCACCCGAGACCTCAGATTCGGTGATGGTCACGGAGTTCATGCTCGTGATGCTCGGCACATCCAGCAGTTCGGCGAGCATCGCCGCCATGACCCCACCCGATCCGTCGGTGGACTGGTTTCCCGTGATCACGAGGTCGAACCCGGCCCGTGAGATCGCGGCGGCCAGGGTCTGTGCGGTGAGCCCCAGATCGGCACCCAGCAGCGCGTCATCGACGACGTGCACGGCGGATGCTGCCCCCATAGCGAGCGCCTTGCGCACCGATCCGGTTGCCGACTCCGGCGCCATCATCACGACGACGACCTCGGTGCCGGGGTTGGCGTCCGCGTACGAGAGCGCGACCTCGAGCGAGCGCTCACCGATCTCGTCGATGACGGCATCGCTTGCGCCTCGATCGGCCAGTCCCGTCTCGAGATTCAGTACTCGATCCCCCCACGTGTCGGGGACCTCTTTCACCAGGACGAGAATCCTCATCGCGCTCCTCCTTCTTGCATCGAGTCTATGGTCGCGCCAGCCCAGGGCGAATCCGTGCGGGTGAATCGGTCACCGGCCGGTGAATCGGGGGGCGCGCTTCTCGCGGAAAGCGGCCATCCCTTCCTTCTGGTCGTCGAGGGCGAACAGTGCGGCAAACGCCTGCCGTTCGAACCTCAGCCCCTCGGCAAGTCCGCTCTCCTGTGAGGCGCGCAGGGCTTCCTTGGCCGCGTAGGCCACGGGCAGTGACTTCGCGGCGATCGACTCGGCGACCGCCATCGCCTCGTCGGCAAGATCTGCGGCCGCAACCACTCGGGATACGAGGCCCGCGCGCTCGGCCTCGACGGCATCCATCATGCGCCCCGTCAGGACAAGCTCGGCGGCCTTGTAGTAGCCGATCGCGCGGGTCAGGCGCTGCGTGCCGCCCAGGCCCGGAATGACTCCCAGGGTGATCTCCGGCTGCCCGAACTTCGCGGTGTCGGCGGCGAGGATGATGTCGCAACTCATCGCGAGCTCGCACCCGCCTCCGAGTGCGAAGCCCGAAACGGCGGCGACGATCGGTGTGCGGGCCCGGCCAAGGGCCTCGAGGCCGACAAAGGGGCTGTCGACTGTCATGTCGCGCACCGTCTTGTCAGCCATCTCCTTGATGTCGGCTCCCGCGGCAAAGGCGCGCTCCGAACCGGTCAGCACGATGCATCCGATCTGCTCGTCGGCATCGAGAGCTGCCACTGCCGCGCCAAGCTCGGTGGCGAGGGTCGAGTTCAGCGCATTGAGCGCCTCGGGCCTGTTCAGCTGGATCCAGCCCACGCGACCGCGCGTGTCGACCAAGATCGTCTGGAAATCACCGGTGTTCTCGGTCACGTTCGCTCTCCTTCTTCGGTGTCGCTGGGGCGTGCCGGCCGGATCGATCCTGCCGAATCCACAGGCGGTGTCGCCAACCGATTGTCGGTTGGCTACAGCCGCTCGATGATGGTGGCGTTCGCCATCCCGCCGCCTTCGCACATCGTCTGCAGTCCGTAGCGTCCGCCGCTGTGTTCGAGCGAAGCCAGGAGGGTCCCGAGCAGGCGGGTTCCGGATGCGCCGACCGCATGCCCGAGCGCGATCGCGCCGCCCCACGGGTTGAGTTTGTCGGGATCGGCGCCGAGTTCCCGCTGCCACGCAAGTGGTACTGACGCGAAAGCCTCGTTCACCTCGTAGGCGTCGAGGTCATCGATCGTGAGCCCTGCCCGGTCGAGGATCCTCCGGGTTGCCGGGATCGGTGCGGTGAGCATCATGATCGGGTCATCGCCGACCACGGCAAAGGCGTGGAAGCGGGCGCGAGGCGTCAGGCCCAGCGCATTCGCGCGTTCCTCACTCATAATGAGCGCTGCTGAGGCGGCATCCGTCAGCGGCGACGAGTTTCCCGCGGTGATCCGCCAGTCGACGTCGGGAAAGCGCTCGGCGAGTTCCGGTGTGCGGAACGCCGGCGCAAGGCTCGCCAGCTGTTCGGCGGACGTGCCGGCTCGAATCGTCTCGTCGGCGTCCACGAGCCCGCCCGGCGTGACGACCGGCAGCACGTCGGCCGCGAAACGGCCTGCCGCCGCGGCTTCGGCGGCCCGTCGGTGCGACTGGGCAGCATACGCGTCGAGCTCATCTCGTCCGAGGCCCCACCGCGCCGCGATAAGTTCCGCGGAGACGCCCTGGTTCACGAGGCCCTCAGGGTAGCGGCGACGGATGCCGTCGGCATCCGCACCGCCGGCACCAGCCGAGCCCAGCGGGACGCGGCTCATCGACTCGACTCCCGCCGCGATCACGACGTCATAGGCACCGGCAATGATCCCGTGGGCCGCGAAGTGCACAGCCTGCTGGCTCGAGCCGCACTGCCGGTCGATCGTCGCGGCCGGCACCGACTCGTCGAAGCCCGCCGCAAGAACAGCCTGACGAGCGATGTTGGCGGCCTGGTCGCCGACCTGACTGACGCACCCCATCAGGACGTCATCGATCTGGCGCGACTCGAGCCCGTTGCGCTCGAGGATCGCGGTCAGCGTGCCGGCTGCGAGGTCGACGGGATGCACACCGGAGAGCGCGCCTCCGGGCTTGCCCCGACCGGAGGGCGTCCGGACGACGTCGACGATGACGGCGGTGGTCACTCGGCGGCCTCCTCCGGGCGCTCTTGCACGTTGATCGCGGAGGGGTCGGGCACGTAGCCCTCGATGTGGCGCTCATCGGGGCCGTTGTAGGCCGACAGCGGCCGGATGAGCGCGTTCGAGGCCTGCTGCTCCATGATGTGTGAGGTCCAGCCCACAACGCGGGCAGCGACGAACAGCGGCGTGAAGGTCAGCGTGTCGAAGCCGATCAGGCTGTAGGCCGGACCCGACGGGTAGTCGAGGTTCGGGTAGATGCCCTTACGCGCCACGAACTCCGATTCGAGGGCGTCGTAGAGGGCTGCGACATCCGGGCGGTCGTAGTGGGCGACAAGGGTGTCGAGCGCCGCCTTCATGGTGGGAACGCGCGAGTCACCGCGCTTGTACACGCGATGCCCGAAGCCCATGATCTTGCGCTTCTCGGCGAGAGCCGTGTCGAGCCACGCTGACACGTTCTCGGCCGAGCCGATCTCGTCGAAGATGTGCAGCACTGCCTCGTTCGCGCCACCGTGCAGGGGTCCCTTCAACGCGCCGATCGCACCGACCACGGCGGAGTAAAGGTCGCTGAGGGTCGAGGTGATGACGCGGGCAGTGAATGTCGACGCATTGAATGAGTGCTCGGCGTACAGGATCATCGAGCGGTTGAACGCTTCGACGACGACCTCGTCCGCTTCTTCACCGAAAGTCAGCCAGAGGAAGTTCGCGGCGTAGTCCAGATCGTCGCGAGCTTCGACCGGCTCGAGCCCGTGGCGGCGCCGCTGCCCGTAGGCGACGATCGCCGGAAGTTCGCCGAAGAGACGGATGCTGCGCTCGAGGTTCTGCTGCGGAGTGCCCACCGCGTCCATGACATTCACGATGCCGCGGGTCTCACGCGCCCCGATGACACTGACGGCTGTGCGCACCTCATCCATCGGATGAGCATCGAGCGGGATGAGATCGATCGCGGCCCTCACGTCGGGCTGCAGTGCGCGGTTCTCGCGCTCCGTCTTGCGCAGAGTGGCAAGCTGCTCGTCTGAGGGCAGCTCGCCGGTCCACAGCAGGTGCGCGACGGCTTCGACAGGCTGTGTGGCGGCGAGCTCCTGAACCGGGTATCCGCGGTAGAGCAGGCTGTTGCTGTCGGGGTTGACCTTGCTGACTGCCGTGTAGTCAACGACGACGCCGGCAAGCCCCTTCTTGATGTCGGTGTCGGCCATGCTCACTCCTTCGTGATGGGTGCAGAGACAGTGAAGTTGAAGATGCTCGAGTCGAAGTGGTTGTACTGCTCGTAATCGATCAGGTCGTAGAGGTCGGCGCGGTGCTGCATCTCGTCGAGCCTGTCGCGCAGGTGCCCCTTCG
>NZ_DCBW01000065.1:0-17390 GCF_002313585.1 Microbacterium sp. UBA1097
CGAATGGTCGATCTGACACTGCGACGCGGGTTTCGAGCATCCCGGTCCCATGCACCGGTCAGCCCGCCACTTCACCAGCTTCGCCAACTCCGGCGGCGGCCGATACCGTGTGCGGCCCACCGAGATGACGGCGCCGGTTTCGGGGTGGGTGAGCACCCGCATCCACCCCGACGCGGCACCGGCGAGCTCACGGGCCCGTTCGATCGGGATCGGACCGACGCCCTCCACCTCCGCCGGGTCGGTCACCCCGTCGACGCCGAGGAGCGCGAGGGCGGGGACGGTGACGACAACGGTCGCGCGGATCCCGCGCGCCTGCTTTGGGTGCTGGGGAACGGTCCCGTCGATGAGGAGGTCGCAGAACACGTCAGCGCGGATCTCATCCAGACTCCGCTCCGACCCATCCCCCGGTTCCCCGCCCCGGGTCGCACCGCGGTCATGGTCACGGATCACCACAGCCTTCTGGGTGACCCGCCCGTAGATCGCGTGAGCTTCCACCGACGGGACCAGAGCGTGCACCCACGACATCGAATCCCCCGCCGGCTCCACCATGATCCGACGCCCCCGCACCGCGACCTGGTGACGTTCGGTCAACGTGGGGGCGGTTTCCCGGTCAATCAGGCGGCGCAACGCGCGCCGGAACGACCCCACCGGCAGCGACTCCGCCAACCCCAACGCCCGACCCACCAGGCCCGCCGCGATATCGGGGTCGAGTACATCGAGGTCATCGACCAGGATCTCCGCGTGCCGGACCGTCACGTTTGCGTGGGAGAGGGACTCCAACACGGCCGGGTAGGAGTGGACGAGTGATTCGGCGCGGGAAAGCATCATCCCCGCCGCGTTCTCCGTGACCCGCAACGCGGACGCAAGCTCGAGCCGCAGGGACCGCATCACCAACTCCCGAGACCCGCCCCCATACCGGGACACATCATCCAACGCTTCCAGACGGAGGTCATCGACCCGCGCGAACCGTTGCGCCGCGAACACCGCCTCCAGGTCAGCGGCCTCCAACACGAGGGCGACAGCGTCCGGACGCGGCGGAACCCACCCCGCCACCTCGGCATCCCACTCCCGCACATCACCCTCAGAGACGAACACGTCAGCATCCGCAGCCGCAGGCCACTGACCCGCCTCGCCCATGCCAACCTCATCCATACCCCCGACACTACGAGGGGGGTACGACATTCAAACCCCGGGCCACCCGAGACAAAGCCTGGCACTCCGAGCGGCAGCAGTCCACCGGAAGCCCCGCCGTCCCGGCTGCGTGGGGGTGGCTCGTACTACGGTGATCGGCATGACGGCGTCCCTCTCCCCCGACCAGGCGCGCGGGCTACGCCACCGTGCCCAGCTGCTCGGCGGCTCGACCCTCTCCCCGCGGGAAGTGGTGGATCGAGCGGTCGCCCTCCAAGGCCAGGATCTTCCGGCAGTCCTGCGCGCGATCGCTCTGCGGTCGGCCCCGGGAACGACCGTCGACGATGTCCGCGCCGCGTTTGACAGCGGTGAGTTGGTGCGGTCCTGGCCGATGCGCGGCACACTGTTCGCGACGACGCCCGAGCACTTGGCGTCGCTCCTCGCCCTGACCGGCACGAGAACGCTGCAGTCGATGGCGCGGCGCCGGGAGCAACTGGGGCTGGACGACGCCACGATCGATCACGCGCACGAGGTCGCCGTCGCGGCGCTCGAGACCACTCCGCTGCGGCGCGCCGACATCCTTGCCACGTGGGAGGACGCCGGGATCTCGACCGACGGCGGGCGCGGCTACCACCTGCTCGTTCACCTGTGCATCAGCGGGCTAGCGCACTGGGGCGCATTCACTCCTGACGGATCGGAGCAGTTCCTCACCCGCACCAAGACCCCGCGCGAAACCGACACGGATGCCGCACTCAGCCGTATCGTCGCGGGCTATGTCGCCGCGCGGGGGCCGGTGACCCTCGACGACCTGGCCTGGTGGACGAAGCTTCCCAAGACGGGGCTGCGCGCTGCCGCCGCATCCGTCGACCGAATCGAGCTGGCACAGCTCGGCGAGAAGCCCGTATATCTGGATGCCGCGGCATCCGCGTCAGCCGACTCGAACTGGCAAGGGTCTGCTGAAACGGTGACGCTCGTTCCCGCGTTCGACGAGTGGATCCTCGGTTATGCCGACCGGTCGCTCGTGGCCTCCGACGCGATGTTCGACGCTCTCGTTCCCGGCAAGAACGGCGTCTTCCGCCCGGCAGTCCTCGTCGACGGCGTTGTGGTCGGTACCTGGCGCTTCTCGGCGCCTCGAGGTGCGAAGAGCCGGACTCCGGTGGTCGAACTCCTCGAGCCGGTGTCCGGTCGGGCCGCACGACTCATCGATGACGCGCTGGCTGCCTGGCCGCACGACTGACGCGACGGTAGCCGCGAACTCGTCAGAGCAGCGGGCGGGCGTGCCAGATGCGGTCGAGGTAGTCGCGCATCGAGCGGTCGGATGAGAAGAACCCGCAGCGGGCGATGTTGAGGATCGCCGATCGGGTCCAGGCATCCTGGTCCGCATATGCCAGGTCAACCTGCGCCTGCGCCTCGATGTATGAGGCGTAGTCGGCGAGCACCATGAACCGGTCGTCGTAGAGCAGATTCGACACGATCGGCTCGAAGACCGTGCGGTCACCGCCCGAGAACGCGCCCGAGGCAATGAGGTCCATGGCGGCGCGCAGCTGCGGGTCGGCCTGGTAGAAGTCGGCCGGCTTGTAACCCTTCGCCCACAGCGCCTCGACCTCGGGCTCGGTCATGCCGAACAGGAAGAAGTTGTCGTCGCCGACAAGCTGGCGGATCTCGACGTTCGCGCCGTCGTCGGTGCCGATCGTCAGCGCACCGTTCAAGGCGAGCTTCATATTCCCCGTACCGGATGCTTCCTTGCCGGCGAGCGAGATCTGCTCCGACAGGTCGGCGGCCGGGATGATGCTCTCGGCGAGGGTCACGTTGTAGTTCGGCGGGAAGACGACCTTCAGGCGCCCCTCGACCCGCGGATCGTTGTTCACGACCGACGCGACCGAGTTGATGAGGTGGATGATGCGCTTGGCCATCGCGTACCCCGGAGCAGCCTTGGCCCCGAAGATGAAGGTACGGGGCTGGATGTCGGCAGCGGCGACCTTGCCCGAGACGATGCGCTCGTACTCGGTGACAATGTGCAGCACCTTCAGGGTCTGGCGCTTGTACTCGTGGAGGCGCTTGACCATGACATCCAGCAGGTGGGTGTCATCGATCGTGACACCGTCACGGCGCTCCAGCACATCGCTGAGGTGCCGCTTGTTGGCTGCCTTGACGGCGGCGAACCGCTCCCGGAATTCGGCGTCTTCGGCGAGCGCCTCTAGCCCCCGGAGCCGCTCGAGGTCGACGGTCCAGCCCGCGCCGAGCGCCTCAGTGATGAGGCTCGCAAGCGACGGGTTCGCGAGACGGATGAAGCGGCGTGGCGTGACACCGTTGGTCACGTTCGTGAACTTGTCGGGGTACATCTCGGCGAACTCGTGCAGCACCTTGTCGCGCAGGAGCTGCGAGTGGAGTTCGGCGACGCCGTTGACCTTCGCCCCCGCGACCGTCGCGAGGTAGGCCATCCGCACCGACCGGTAGGGGTGTTCCCCGATGATCGACATGTTGCGGATGCGCATCATGTCGTCGCCGAAGCGTTCACGCACTTCCTCGAGGAAGTCGTCGTTGATGCGGTAGATGATCTCGAGGTGGCGCGGCAGCAGCCGGCCGAGCAGGTCCACCGACCACACTTCGAGGGCTTCGGGCAGCAGCGTGTGGCAGGTGTAGGCGAAGCACTTCTGCGTGATCGCCCATGCGTCGCCCCACTCCATGCCGCGCTCGTCGACCAGCACGCGCATGAGCTCGGGCACGCCGATGACCGGATGCGTGTCGTTGAGCTGGAAGATCACGCGGTCGGGAAGCTTCTCAAGGTCGAAGCCCTCGGGGAGCACGCGGTCGAGGAAGTCGTTGATGGATGCCGCGACGAAGAAGTACTGCTGCTGCAGGCGCAGCTCCTTGCCCTGGGGCGTCGAGTCCTCGGGGTAGAGCACCTTGGAAATGTTCTCGGCGAAGGTCTGGGCGCGCACCGACTCCTCATAGTCGCCGGAGTTGAAGATGCGCAGATCGAAGGCGTTGGTCGCCGCCGCGCGCCACAACCGCAGGGTGTTGACCCGGCCGTTGTGATACCCGGGAACCATCATGTTGTAGGGCACCGCGAGCACGTTCCAGTCCGGAATCCAGCGCGTACGCTCCACACCGTTGTCGTCATAGGTCTCGGTGCGACCGCCGAACGAGATCGTCTGGGCGGCTTCGGGGTGGGGGAACTCCCACGGCGAGCCCATGCGAAGCCAGGCATCCGGCTGTTCGACCTGCTGGCCGTCGACGAAGGTCTGCCGGAAGATCCCGTACTCGTAGCGGATGCCGTACCCGATCGTCGGCACGCTCATGGTGGCCAGCGAATCGATGAAGCACGCAGCGAGGCGCCCCAGACCACCGTTGCCGAGGCCCGGTTCGACCTCGACCTCGCGCATGTCGTCCATCGAGATGCCGCACTGCGCGAGGGCATCCGTCGCGATCTCGCCCAGCCGCGCCGCGAGCAGATTGTTGTCGAGCTGCTTGCCCAGCAGGTACTCCGCCGACAGGTAGCAGACGGTCTTCGCCTGCTGCTCGCGTTGCCGGGTCTGGTCCTCGAGCCAGCGGGCCATGAGGTAGTCCCGCACAGTTCCGGCGAGCGCCAGGTACTGGTCGTTGGCATCGGATGCCGACAGTGAAACGCCCTGATCGAAGTTCAGGTTCGCGAGGAACTGCTTGACGAATCCGTCAACCGACGCAGGCGGTGCGATGACGGGAGCAAGGGCCAGGGGATGCGTGGGACGCAGGGTCGCGTCGGAGTTCTGTGTGTCGGGCACGACACGAAGATACCGAGTCGCGCGGAGCGATTCATCCTCGGCCGCGAATCGCCACGGGAGGTTTACACACTCGTCACGAAGCTGCCCGCAACCGGCGAGGCGCGGCCGGACGTTCGGGAAGCGACCCTACGCCGGCTTCACAGCGTCCGGAACTGTGCCGCGACCGGCTCGGTCTTCGCAGCTCTCGGTTTCTGGGCGACTTGGCGGGGGCTGGAGGGTCATCGCGATCGTCGTGTGTCCACTCGGGAAACTGTTGTGTCCCGCACCAAGGTCCGCCGGGGCGAGGTCGGGCCGCCACAGGATGAAGCGCTTGAGCGCCTCAGACAGCAGCACCCCGACGACGATCACGGCCATCCCCGCCAGGGCCGTGCGCACCTGCCGCCGCGCGAATCCGATGATGCCGACCACGAGCACGGCAATGGCGAGCGACCACGTCTGGATCAGATCGAGATTGTCGTCGGCATCCGTCGCTTCCCAGGGCAGAACCTGGCCCGAGCCCGCGATAGCCGCGTTCTCCCACTCCTGCCCCCACACCGTCAACACGGCGATCACGTACACGACGATGAAGCCGACAACGCATGCGGCAGCGAGAATCACCCACCGCGTCGCGGCGCTCGATAGCGCTGAAGCGGATGTGTTCTCGCGCGGATGTGTTTGTTTCGCACTGCTCACGGCCTACTGCCCCCTTTGCCGTTGCTGGTTTCGTCGTAGCAGTAGCGGTCTCGGTGACGGCGCGACGGCACCGAAACCGAATGTTCCCGGCGCGTGCCGATTGCAGGATGAACGGGGGTTCGGGGCGCTTAAGCTGAGCGGATGAAGCCGTTCATCCTGCTGGCGACCCGCGCGCAGGATGGTCCGGCCGATGAAGAGTACGAGCTTTTCCTGCGTTACACCGGTCTCGCGGAGTCTGAGCTGCGACGGGTGCGGCTCGAGGCAGGCCCGATGCCCGAGCTCGACCTCGATGGCCTGTCGGGGATCTTCGTCGGCGGCGGACCGTTCAACGCGTCGGATCCGCCCGAGCAGAAGTCCGCCGTGCAGCGGCGCGTCGAGGCAGAGTTCGCTGCGCTCCTGGACCAGGTCGTCGCGCGCGACTTCCCGTTCCTCGGCGCCTGCTACGGCGTCGGCACGGTCGGCGCCCACCAGGGAGCGGTCATCGACCGCACCTACGGCGAGCCGGTCGGGGTCGTGGAGGTGTCACTGACGGATGCCGGAATCGCCGACCCGCTACTGGCCGGTATCCCGCCGCGGTTCGACGCGTTCGTCGGGCACAAGGAAGCGATGCGCTCGCTGCCCTCGTCGGCGACGCTGCTGGCGTCGTCCGCCTCGTGTCCGGTGCAGATGTTCCGCGTGCGCGAGAACATCTATGCGACGCAGTTCCACCCCGAGCTCGACGTCAACGGCATCACCGCGCGCATCCACGCCTACACGGATTTCGGGTACTTCGCGCCGACCGAGGTCGATATCCCTCTTGCTGCCGTGCGTCGACGCGAGGTGCTGCATCCGAGCCGGATGCTGCGCACGTTCGTCGAGCGCTACGCCCACTGACAGGTCGAGGGCCGGCGGGCCAGCCAGCGCGCATTGGCCCTTCTCGTCAGCGGCCCGCAGCCGATGTGATGGGAACCAACGGGTGCGAGCGCGCGAGTGGGAACGGAGGAGGAGAGCGATGCAGGATGCTTCGGTCGTCGTTGTCCCGGGGCTCGGTGGTTCATCCCCCGGCCACTGGCAGTCGATCTGGCAAGCGCAGCATCCGGCCTGGGTGCGCAGCACTCCGGCATCCTGGGACGAACCCGACTTCGACGACTGGGACCGTGCCGTCGGCACTGCAGTGCAGGAAGCTGGCGAGCCGGTGGTGCTCGTCGCGCACGATGTTGGCGACGCCGGACACATCAATGTCCTCAGCGGCCACGGCCCGTGGCCGGAGGGACTCGACCTGCTCCGCGGATTCATCCGTGACCTCGAGGGAGGACGTTGATGTCAGCATCGTTCGAGCAGCTCGCCTCGGAACTCGTCTCGGCGGCGACCGGCCGCACCGAGCTGGTCGCCGCGCTGCGGCCGCCGGCGGGTCCGGTGACGTTGCCGTCGCCTCTCCCCGTCGCCCAGCTCGCCGCCACAGCGGTCGGGGCCGCATCGGTTGCCGCCGCCTCCCTGGCGTACGCACGCAGCACTGGCCGCGAGGTCGACGTGGCGAGCCTCATCCCGGTCGTTCTCGACGGACCTCGCGTGACTGCTGCCTACCGCAGCGAGCAAGTCTTCACCTGGAACGGCGAGAGACCGGATGCCTGGGCCCCGGCATCCGGGTTCTTCGAGACCGCCGACGGGTGGGTCAGAACCCACGGCAACTATCCGCACCACGCGGCGGCGCTCCGTCGGATGCTGGGGCTCGGAGACGACGCGGGCAAGGAGGCGATCGCCGCTGCACTGCGTACCGCGACGGGCGCGCACTGGGAAGACCGCGCTGCCGCTGAAGGAGCGATCGTCGGCCGGGTTCGGACAGTGCAGGAGTGGCGAACGCATCCGCACGCCGACGCCGTGCGCGCCTACCCGCTCGTGCGCCGTGACGTGGCGGACCGTGGCGCATCGCCGCTGACGGAGCCGGCATCGTCACTGCCCCTTGCGGGCGTCCGGGTGCTCGACCTCACGCGGGTGATCGCCGGACCTGTCTCGACCCGCACCCTCGCACTGTTCGGGGCGGACGTGCTGCGCATCGACAGTCCCCGCCTTCCCGAGATCGACTGGCAGTTCCTGGACACCGGCCAGGGCAAGCGCTCGACCACACAGCCGGTTACCTGCTCGCGGCATCCGTCATGAGTGCGCTGGAGCTCCGTCACCTCACCGGCGCGGTGTCGCACGTCGGCGTCTCGCTCGCCCGGGTGGCGCTGACCCTCCTCGACGGACCGCGCTCGTCGGTCCCGGCACCCACCCCGACCCCGGACGAGACCTGGCGCGAGCAGACTGTCGATCTCGCCGTGGCGGGAGGGGGAAGCCTCCACTGCGCCGCGCCCGCGCCGGTCTGGAACGGGAGCGCACTGGCGTACCCCGCGACGATCGTCCGCTACGGCTCGTCGGTGGCCGCCTGGTAGCGGGCGGCGCGGATGAGGTCGGCCGAGTGCGCCAGATGTGCCCGGACCGCGTCCCCTCCTTCGCGCTGAATCTCGTCAAGATAACCAGTGTGCTCCCGGGCGAACGAGCCCGCCGGATAGTCCGGCCTGACGTGCGTGAGGAGCAACAGGATCTCGGACTCCAGCTGCCGATGGGCCTGCGCAATCCGTGGACTTGCCGCTGCCTCCACGATGAGACGGTGCACCTCGGCATGCGCCCGCGTTGTTGCGAGCCAGTCTCCTGATGCCTCGGCCAGCGCGAGCCGGTCGATCGCCTCTTTCACGGGACGCGTGACAGCAGCCGGCCACGG
Organism: Microbacterium sp. UBA1097; assembly: GCF_002313585.1. Lineage (NCBI taxonomy): Bacteria > Bacillati > Actinomycetota > Actinomycetes > Micrococcales > Microbacteriaceae > Microbacterium > Microbacterium sp. UBA1097. The sequence continues at coordinate 8,302 of NZ_DCBW01000065.1, forward strand.
CGTGCCGTGCTTGGCGCTCACCTGGCGAACGGCTTCCGCCTCGAGCGCACCGCGCAGCTCCTGGAGCGCTTCGACCGCATCGTCGTCGAGGTTGGCGACGCGGGCTCCTCGGTAGGGCGCAATCGTCACGAGCCGCTCTGCCGCGAGCGCCTGAAGTGCGGCGCGCACGGTGTGTCGAGACGCAGCGTGCTCCGCGGCGAGGCGCTCTTCCCGAAGCGGAGCATCTAGACCCAGCTCGCCGGACAGGATGCTGGCGCGCAGCGCGTCCGCAAGCGCTGCCGCGTGGGTCGGACCGGGTTCGCTCTCACGCCGGCGCGGAGACATCCGTCTTCTCCTTCCGGGCGGTCGGCAGTGAGAGCACCACGAGCCCGAGGGCGAGCACGACAAGACCGATCGCCGACGCCACCGTGAGGTGCTCGTGAAGCACCCAGACGCCGAGCAGCGTCGCACCGAGCGGCTCCGCGAGCGTGAGCGTCGCGACCGTGGTCGGGGCGAGCCGCCGCAGACCCCATCCGAAGAGCAGATACGCGACCGCAGTCGTGACGACGCCGAGCCAGAGCGCGAGCGCGAGACCTGCGGGGGTGAACAGCCACCCGGGCGAAGTCGCAAGAAGAAGCGGCAGGCTCACGACCGCTGCCACTCCGAACACGGCGCCCATCGCGGCCTGGAAACTCCAGCCGCGGTCCATCAGCAGCTTGCTGGCCAGCGCATAGAGCGCATACGAAGCGCCCGCGGCAAGCGAGGCAAGAACTCCCAGCGGCCCGACGCCCGCGGCTCCTGCGCCGCCGACCAGACCCGAGACGAGAACGACGCCGACCAGCGCGATGGCGGTCGCGACGCCCCAGCGCAGGCTCGGCATTCGCCGACGGATGAGGGCATCGAGGATGCCGGTCACGATCGGCGCCGATCCCAACGCGATGACCGTACCGACCGCTACCCCATTCAGGCGTGTGCCAGCGAAGAAGGTCGGCTGGTAGGCCAGCACGCCGATCGCCCCGACCGTGACGATGACCCAGGTAGGCACCCGGCGAGCTACGGCCGCTTCGGCAGACGGCGCGGCGGGTGGCATCAGTGGTCGCGTCACCAGGGCGATCGCGCCGAGAATCCCGCCCCCAATCAGGATGCGCGCGGCGCCAACCGAGAGCGGGGATGCATCGACATCCGCGAGTGCCTGCGCCGTTCCCGTGGTCGCGAAGCACAGCGCTGCCAGCACCACGGCGATCACTCCGGTCACCGCAGTATTGTTACACAATGTTCCCGAGTCCGCGGGGCAAAAGCCGACGGGCCTCCGAGCTGCCCGAACAGGGAAACTAGAGGCTCGCGGCAGAGGGCTCCGAAGAAACACCGGAGGGATCATCTGAGACGGGGGCGAGGAAGGATTCGAGCACGACATCATCGTCGGATTGGTATATCCGGGTGTCGGCGTTTCGCGTTCCGATTCCCGACGCCTGCTGCTCGGCCGCGGGAAGCCTGCCCGGCGAGACAATCCTGACCCGCACGCGACCGGTGTCTTCGGTCGCGAGCGTGACGACCGCGTGCCGGGCACCCGAGTGCTTGACCGCGTTGACGAACGCTTCAGTGACGATCTCGGCGGCGCGCTCATCCGTGTCGCGGTCGCGCAGCGCCGCCTGCGCCTGAGCGGATGCGGTGTAGGCGATGTCAAGCACGGCCCGCCACGCCGAAATCACCCGACCGAGGGAACCGAGCGGACCGTGGCGCGACCCGCGCCCAACCTCGATGTCACTGACCGGACCCAGCATCCGCTCAAACGCGTCGTCAGTTCGCTCGCGGAACTGAGCAACCTCAGCGACGGTGGGCTGACGCTCGTCGGCGTGCGCGGCGAGTATGACGCACTGGCTCGTGCCGCTCGCAGCGGCGCTTCAGGTCAGCGTCGACGACCTGTTGCGCGCCGAGGACGACGACGATGTCGTCATCCGTCCCACCCAGCGCACCGACGGAGCGCGCACGACGTGGGCACTGAACCGTGTCGACGGCCGCACGATGGCGATGAAGATGCGCCTGGAGCCCGTGCCCGAGATTTCCGCACCGCGCGTGCATCCAGGTTTCGACTGGTTCCTCGTGATCGAAGGACGGGTGCTGCTGCAACTCGGCGATCGGCGCATCGAGGTTACCCAGGGCGAGGCCGCCGAGTTCTCGACGATGACCCCGCACGCGATCAGCGCGATCGACGACCCGGCGGAGCTGGTCATGGTCTTCGATCGCGAGGGCCAGCGCGCCCATCTGCACCGGTGAGCGGATAGGCGTGACTCCGCCGGCGCCCTCAGGCGTCCCGCAGAACCGCCGCGAGCTCGTCGCGGCTGGCAACGCCCAGCTTGCGGTACACGTTCGCGAGGTGGTTGTTGACGGTGCGCTCCGATATCCCCAGTCGCACCGCGATCTCGCGGCTGCGCTCGCGTGCCGCCGCCCCTCGTGCAACCTGGAGCTCGCGCGCCGAGAGGACTGCACCGTCGATCTCCCGATCGCGGGTGAGCGCCGGCTCGCGCACCGTCACAGAGGCGAGCTCGGCAGCCACATGACGCGCCTGCCGTCGGGCCTCCGCCGAAGCGGATGCCGAACGTGCCGCGTCCTCGGAGAACGTGCGAGCGAGTGCGTCGAGGCCGGCGCTGCGCAACGCGGGCACGAGCCTCATTGCTGCGTCGGCATCCTTGGCCGAGGCTACCGTGGCGGCATCCGCGACCAGGCGCACGAAGCGTGAGGGCGTCTCCGTCGCCGCCACCGCGAGGGTCTCGGCGACTGCCTCTGCGAATCCGAGCCGGATCGCCGTCGACGCGGTCAGTGCCGCCAGAAGGTGATGGCCGTACTGCACAGCTGCCGCGACCGCGTCGGCGAGCGCCGCCGCAGCCTCCTGCGCGCGACCCTCAGGAATCGCCAGCCAGGCGGACGCCTCAGCTCGCTGCAGAATGACCTTGATGTCGGCGTGCGCGGCGTCATCGACGGTTGCGAGCAGCGCCTGCGCGGCGCCTGCATCCCCCGACATCGCCGCGGCCGTCGCCCCCAGCGCGATGGCCGCGCCGGACAGCCCCGTGAAGTCGCGCCACGCCAGCTGGCGAACGGCAAGGTCGGCGAGGGGACCGGCACGGTCGAGCCGGCCCGCGTGAAGCTCGATCAGCGCAAGGACATATGACCACTGCCCCGCGGCATCCGGGGTTCCAGAGACCCGCTGACGCTCGGCGAGCGCGCGTGCGTCGGTGATCGACGCATCCGCCAACTCACTCAACATCTGGGAAAGACTGAGCAGCTCGCCCGCGTACGGCTGGTCGTGGCTCACGAGATCGGCGAGCGGTCGCGCCTCCGCGACGGCTCCACGGGCTGCGTCCGCGTCACCTCGCATCGCCGCGATCATCGCCGACGTGAGCCCCATCGAGAGCATGCCGAGCACGTCGACGTCGCGGTCCGTGGAATCGTCGTCGGTCGCGCCGGGTGTCGGTGCGAGTCGAGGCAGCGTCGACACCGCGGCATCAAGGGGAACCCCTGCCATCAGCCGCCACTTGACCATCTCGGCATCCAACGCCACCGACGCGTCCGCCGACAGCGGCGCGCGCAGTGTCGTTGCACGCTCGAGTGCTGCGACAGGATCGGCGCGGCGGTACGCCAGATGCTGACCCCATCGCAACGCGAGAAGCGCGCGTTCGGCATCCGTCTGCGCTGTGCGCGCGGCGCGATCGAACTGTTCGTCGGCGGAGTCGGTTTCGCCGAGCACGGAGTGCGCCGCCGCAGCCAAGACGTGGGCTCGAAACCCTCCACCCGCCTCTGCCGCGGCATGGGAGAAGCTCAGCGATGTCGCCGCGTCCCCCACCGATGCCGCGTACCCCGCCGCCCACTCGAGATCTGCGGCAGACAGCGTCGAGCCGCAGTCGACCTCAACCTGCCCGGCGTCGGGCCCGCGCTCCGAGCCCTCGCGTTCGACGCTCGAATGAACCCTCGCCAGCCGTACGGCAGCGAACCGGTCAGTGTCTCTACCCGTCGTCCGCAACGCCGCCGCCGCCGTCGCGGCACGCTCAGCACGCTCGCTGCTCGACATGAGCGCGATCACCGCTTCGGTCAGGAGCGGGTGGGTGAGACGGATGCCCACACCTGCACCATCATCGACCAGTCCGCGGCTGCGAAGAGACGACAGCACCTCGGCGTCTTCCGTGCCCACCAGATCGGCGGGCCAGGGTTGGGCAAGTGCCAGCAGCCGCACGAAGCCGAGCTCTTCGGCATCCAGCTCGGTCACGCGGTGCCGCACCGAATCGACCAGATGAACGGGCAGTGCCGCCGCCTCGACCTCGACACCGAACGGCCCCTCGTGGACGCGTCCGGCGCGTTGCGCGGTAAGCACCAGCTCGCGCAGAAGCAGCGGGTTCCCCGCTGTCGCACGCAGCAGCCCCACCACCGACTCGGGGCGGACAGACCCGGCGAGATGGTGTTCGACGAGCTCCTCCAGTTGCGCGGCATCCAGCGGCTCGAGGTCGGTGACCGTGACGAGATCTTCGTGCAGCATCCGCGCAATCGGGCCCATAAGGCGATGCTCGTCACGCGCGGTCAGCAGAGTCGGAACCCCGTACACGCGGACGAGCTGATACACCACGGATGCCGACAGCGCGTCGAGCAAAGGGGCGTCGTCGACGACCAGCACGTAACGGTCCGGCGCTCCTCCGATCAGTCCGATCAGACGCTGGACCCGACCGGCGACGTCGTCCGAAGCATCCGCCACCGCTGAGGCGTTCAGAAGCGGTGCCAATGCCGCCAGCGGCACCTCGGAGAGCTCCTCGAGGGCCACCACCGGGACCACTGTCATGTCCAGGCGTGTGAGCTCTTCACCGACCTGAGCGGCAAGCGTCGTCTTGCCGATTCCGCTCGCGCCGCGGAGCATCTGCGAGCGGGCAGGGCGCGTGGCGAGCGCCGCGACGAGCGGGTCCCGAAGCTCCGGCCGAACCATCACGGGCCATCCGCCACGGGAGGACAGGAACTCGGCCATCTCGACCCACTGTAGTGCTCGTCAGAGCGCTGCCTCATCGGCGCTGTCACCGCCCCCGCGCACCACGGAGTCGACCCTCAGCTGCCCCGAGAATCACCCGCGGCCAGGCCTCACTTGGGTTCGATGCGATAGTCGATGTAGGCGGCGTCGGTACCCAGGTCACGAGCGGCGATGTTGACCCGGTAGGTCTCGCTCTCAGTGAACCAGGTCTTCCACCCCTCGCCATGATCGTCGACGGCGGTCACCGCGTACCCGGCGGCCTCGAGTTCCGTCACAAGGTCCTCGATCACCGACTCCCCGCTGATCGTGAACTGCAGGAACGCACCGGCGTCGTCGACAGTCGTCCAGCGGTATTCGCCGGCCGGCATGGGCAAGTCGGCCGGGAACCAGTCGGGCAGATCGGCGGCGTTGACCTGTGCCACGACGTCTGGCGCAGCTTCTGTGTCGACGTCGGATCCCGTGTCAGCAAGCGTCTCGGCGACCGAGCTGCTGACGTCGGATGGCGGCTGGGAGACCGCACACCCGGCGAGCACGGCGATGAGGAAAGGCGCGAGGAGCAGAGCTCGGGCGGTGCGCGCAGAGGCCTTGTCGCGAGCCTCGATCGAGGAATCGGCACGACATCCGTGGGCGGCGGGGACGCTGCGGAGCAGGGGCATCGGACTCTCCTCGATCAGGGGCGGGTGCCCGATCAGCATCCAGCGGCGTCCCCTCACCCGCAATGAGTAAGAACTGCTCAGCCGCCGCGCGGTGCCGTCTGGATACTCACTCGCGTGGGACACACCGTGGCACAAGCGGATGGGTGCTGCAGATCTCGACGACATGCCCGTCGTGCAGAGTCTGCTGCCCTCATGGGAGCAGTTCTCCGCCGAGTACGATCTAGGAGCCGCGATCGGTTGGCTCATCGACGGCGCACCGCGTCTGGGCTCGACCGCGACAGCTCATCAGCTCGGCGTACACAACCGTCTGGAGGCGGTGGCCCTTGCCAACCAGCAAGGTCTGGTCCGGTGGCACCACAACGACGGCGTCGGGGGCACGGATGCCTGACGGCGCGGGCGGATCAACGGCGCGGAAGGAGCACCGCCGCAGAGACGAAACCGGTCGATGCTCGCGGTGGTCCGCTGCGGCCTCACATCCTCGCCCCGGCGTCTGGTTCAACCGAATCGCGACAGACCCGCGGAGCGACTAGCGTCACACCTATGGCCTCTTCCCCTCGAAAACGTGACCGACGGGGCAGCGCCTTCCCGACCCGAGCCCGCCTTTGCCGACCTCGGACTCGGCGACGCCGTCATGAAGGCGTTGAAGGATGTCGGGTACGAGACACCGTCCGCCATTCAAGCCGCGACGATCCCTCCCCTACTGGCGGGACGCGACGTCGTCGGTCTCGCACAGACTGGCACCGGAAAGACGGCAGCATTCGCGCTGCCGATCCTCTCCCGGCTCGACCTGTCGCAGAAGACCCCGCAGGCACTCGTGCTCGCTCCCACCCGCGAGCTGGCCCTGCAGGTGTGCGAGGCGTTCGAGAAGTATGCCTCGCATCTGCGCGGCGTGCACGTCCTTCCTGTCTACGGCGACCAGGGCTACGGTCAGCAGCTCTCGGCGCTGCGCCGAGGCGTACACATCGTCGTGGGAACGCCGGGCCGCATCATGGACCACCTCGATAAGGGCACGCTCGACCTATCGGAGCTGAAGTACCTCGTGCTCGACGAGGCCGACGAAATGCTCAAGATGGGCTTCGCCGAGGATGTCGAGACGATTCTCGCCGACACCCCCGCGACCAAGCAGGTCGCCCTGTTCTCGGCGACGATGCCGGCGCAGATCCGCCGCATCTCGGCGCAGTACCTGAGCGACCCCGAAGAGATCACGGTCAAGACCAAGACCACCACGTCGGCCAACATCACGCAGCGGTACCTGCTGGTGTCGTACCCGCAGAAGGTCGATGCGCTCACCCGCATACTCGAGGTCGAGAACTTCGAGGGCATGATCGTCTTCACGCGCACGAAGAACGAGACCGAGACCCTCGCCGAAAAGCTGCGCGCCCGCGGATACACGGCTGCAGCGATCAGCGGTGACGTCGCGCAGGCGCAGCGCGAGAGGACCGTCAACCAGCTCAAGAGCGGCAAGCTCGACATCCTGGTCGCCACGGATGTCGCAGCCCGCGGCCTCGACGTTGACCGCATCAGCCACGTCGTCAATTACGACCTACCGATCGACACCGAGTCCTACGTCCACCGCGTGGGCCGCACGGGACGAGCCGGACGCGCGGGAGCGGCGATCAGCTTCGTCACCCCGCGCGAGCGGCGCATGCTGACCTCGATCGAGAGGGCCACGCGCCAGCCCTTGACCGAAATGAAGCTGCCGAGCGTCGAGGACGTCAACGCGACCCGGCTCACACGCTTCGACGACGCGATCACGGCGGCGTTGGCCGATCCGGCGCAGATCGGCACCTTCCGCGACATCATCGCTCACTACGTCGAGCACCACGACGTGCCCGAGGCGGATGTCGCTGCGGCCCTTGCCGTCGTGGCGCAGGGCGACACTCCCCTGCTGCTCGACCCGGACACTGAACCCGAGCCCCGCTTTGCGCGCGATTCGCAGGACCGACCCGAGCGTGGTGGACGTGACCGCAACGAACGCTCCGTTCGCGGCCCCCGCAGCGGAGGCGGACCGCGAACGACTTACCGGATCTCCGTTGGCCGGCGCCACAGGGTTGAGCCGCGCCAGATCGTCGGAGCCCTAGCCAACGAGGGGGGCCTTCGCCGCGAGGACTTCGGCGCGATCCAGATCCGCCCCGACTTCTCGCTCGTCGAGCTGCCCGCGGATCTCTCGCCCGACACGCTGAGGCGCCTCGAGAACACGCGCATCAGCGGCAAGCTGATCGAACTCAAGCCCGACCGCTTCGGCAACTCGGCTAAGCGCGAAGGCCGTCCACCGCGCCGCTGACCCGTTGCGGCATCCGGTGTCGCGGCATCGGCTCGAGCGTCATTCGCGGATGATCACCGGAGTTCCGAGCGGGAGCGCGGCGAGCGCGTGGGCTGCGGCTTCATCGACGCGCAGGCATCCGTTCGACACCCGGCCGGAACGTGTGTCGTGATAGTGGAAGGCGGTCACGGCGACATCGCCGCCGTCGAATCCGTCGAGAGTCGGACTCTGCACCGACAGGTAGGTGATCGGGTTCCCCCTCGTGTACGCGAAGCTCGGCTCGGTGCGCACCGTCATGATGAACGAACGACCCAGCGGCGTCGGCGTCGCCTCCACGCCGGACCCGAAGTCGGCTGCGACACGCTGCCGGTCCTCCCCACGAACGATGTCGATGGTGCGGTCGCCGAGCGAGACCTCGATCACCGCCTCTTGCGCCGTCAGCTCGACATCCTGCGTCCGGAGCCATCCGGTGAGCTGCCCGGAGTTTCCCCCGGACGGGTAGGACTGGCGGCCCACGAGCATGACCTTCACCCATGCGTCGTACTGCTCGATCACCGGCACCGCGGTGCCGTCGTAGTAGGACTCACGCGGAAGGGAGGCCACCGGAGCGCGACCGGGCTCGGCGAAAACGGGAGCCGCGGCACCTTTCGCGCGAGCGGCGACCCCGGTAAGCCCGCCGAATGGATCGTCGTCGACGGGCAGCTCAGGGACGATGGCGAAGACGGTGATCTCGGGGAGTCCGGCAAGGTCGTAGGCGGTCGTGTCCGCGGCGGGCCCGATCGGAGTGGGTGTCGGCGTAGGCGTGGGCTCGACGGTGGGCGTCGGCGTGGGCGTCGGCGCTGCCGCGAGCGGCGCACCCCTTCCCGACGCGACGATCCACGCGATGGCGAGCGCCGTCGCGACGAGGACGCCGGCGACGGCAAGCGCGATCCATCCCGCGTTCCGTCGGGTGAGCGCGCGCGTCGTGGCCATACGTCCATCGTCGGCGCCGGCGAGCAACGCCACAAGCGGCGATGCTTCTTGAGTGGTTGGCTCGGGATGCGCCCCACGGGCACTCCACGCCCCGCTTCGCGGCGCGCGGAGCCTCCGCCCGCGTGGGCCCGCCTGAATAATCACTCGCGGAACGATGAAGGGCCCGCCTGCGGCGAGCCCTTCATCGTTCCGGTCGGGATGCGCCCCACGGGCACTC
>NZ_DCBW01000014.1:0-48200 GCF_002313585.1 Microbacterium sp. UBA1097
GAGGACCGGGTTGGACGAACCTCTGGTGTGTCAGTTGTTCCGCCAGGAGCACCGCTGATTAGCTACGTTCGGGATGGATAACCGCTGAAAGCATCTAAGCGGGAAGCCGGCCTCAAGATGAGACTTCCATGCCTACGGGCGAGAGGCTCCCAGCAGACTACTGGGTTGATAGGCCAGATGTGGAAGCGTGGTAACACGTGCAGCTGACTGGTACTAATAAGCCGATGACTTGATAACACACCGTTTTTGGTGCTTGCGTCCACTGAGTGGTTCTCGATGTACGGTCGAGAACCGCATGACAATGACTTTTGTTGTGCAGACTGAAACATCAATAGTGTTTCGGCGGCCATAGCGAGAGGGAAACGCCCGGTCCCATTCCGAACCCGGAAGCTAAGCCTCTCAGCGCCGATGGTACTGCAGGGGGGACCCTGTGGGAGAGTAGGACACCGCCGGACTTCTTTTAAGAAATGGCCACCCAATGCTGGGTGGCCATTTCTCGTTAACAGGCCACTGCATCGCTGAGGTACGCCACGTGGAAGGATCGGGCACGAGATGGTAGAGGACAGCGCGCCGAACGCGGATGATTCGGACCGTCGCGACCGCAAGGATCGAGCGGCTCGTCCGTATCGCGAGGGCACTTCTGCGCGGGGTGGCCGACCCGATCGGGCTGGTTCGGATCGTCGGGCTGGTGCTGGGCGGAGCGCTCCCGGTGACAAGTCAGCCCGCGGCTCGTCGCGAGGCCCTCGCGACGGCGGCGCGAGCGGAGGCGAAGCCCGTCCTCGCTACAGCGATGACCGCGGCCGGCCCCACGGCTCGGCCCGCCCCCGCGGCGCGGGTGAGCGTGACGCCGACAGGCCGCGCTCGTCTGAACGAGGTGGTCGTCCGTCCGATCGTGGAGGACGGCCGTTCGATCGAAGTGGTCGTCCCTCCGATCGAGGTGGTCGTCCGTCCGAGCGCGGTGGTCGTCCATCGGATCGCGGAGGCCGCCCCTCGGAGCGCAGAGGCGATACGGACCGCGGTCGCGCAGATCGTCCGCAGCGTAGGGAACGCCCACCTCGCGACAACGAAACCCGCGAACGCGCGCCCGAGATCCCTGAAGAGATCACCGCCCGGGACCTCGCTGCGCCCGCCCGCAATGAGCTCAAGACCTTGGGCAAAGAGAACGCGGACGCCGTTGCCCGGCACCTCGCCATGGCGGCGCGGGTGATCGATACCGATCCGGCCCTCGCGCACGAGCACGCGCAGGCCGCGGTCAAGCGTGCGGGTCGGATCGCCGTGGTCCGTGAGACTGCCGCGATCACCGCGTACGCGACCGGGGACTTCGCCCTCGCGCTGCGTGAGCTGCGGACGTATCGCCGCATCTCGGGCAAGGATGACCAGATCGCTCTGCTCGTCGACAGTGAACGCGGGGTGGGGCGTCCCGACCGTGCCCTGGAGGCGGGCCGGGCCGTCGACCGCGACGCGCTCCCGGCGGGGGTACGTGTCGAGCTCGCGATCGCGATGTCTGGCGCGCGCCTGGATCTGGGCGAGCCCGAGCGCGCGCTCAGTGAGCTCGATATTCCGGAGCTCGACCCGGATCGCGCCTTCGAGTGGTCACCCGCGCTCTTTGCCGCCCGTGCCACGGTTCTGGACGAGCTCGGACGCGTCGATGAGGCACAGGAGTGGCAGCGGCGGGCGATCATCGCCGCCGATGCCCTGGATGCGGCAGCCGGCTTTGCCGAGAGCGAAGAGCTGTTCGTCGAGGACATTGAACCCGAGGAACTCTCGTCCGAAGGGCCCACCGCCGCTCCGGCGGCCACCGCCGAGCCGACCTCGCGTCCCGCGACTGAGACCGAGCGCGCCGACGGAGAGGGCTGATGGCGATGTTCTCGCGGCGGCGCACTCCATCGACGCCGCTCGATGGAGTGGATGCGGTCCTCGCCGACCTCGACGGTGTCGTCTACGCCGGGGCCGGCGCATTGCCGTGGGCAGTGGAGAGCCTGTCAGCGCTGGGGGAGCGGCGCCTCGGGTTCATCACGAACAATGCATCCAGGACCGACGAGGCTGTCGCCGAGCACCTTCGGGAGCTTGGCCTTGCGACGCAGGCATCGGACGTGGTCACCAGCCCGCAAGCGGCAACGCGTCTGCTGCGTACCCGCGTAGAACCGGGCGCGACGATTCTCGTCGTCGGTGGTGAGGGGCTGGTCGTCGAACTCGAGAACGCCGGGTACGCCGTCACCCGGAGTGCTGAGGATTCGCCGGCGGCTGTCGTGCAGGGTTTCGCCCCGGATGTGGGGTGGAAGCAGCTGGCAGAGGCGGCGTTCGCGCTGAAGACCCCGGAGGACGAGGGTGGCATCCCCTGGATCGCCACCAACACCGACTGGACGATCCCGCAGGCCCGCGGGATCGCACCGGGCAACGGCACGCTCGTCTCGGCGGTGCACACTGCCGTCGGGCGCCTGGCGACCGTCGCGGGAAAGCCCGAGACGCCGATCTTCGAGGAGGCTGTCGCGCGTTTCGGGGCGCAGCATCCGTTGTTCATCGGTGACCGCCTCGACACCGACATTCTCGGCGCCTGCCGGGCCGGAATCGCCTCGGCTCTGGTGCTGACGGGAATCGACCGGCCCAAGCACGTGCTGGCAGCTCCCGCCGGATCGCAGCCCACGTTTATCCTCGGTGATCTTCGAGAACTCTTCGAGCCGTACCCCGAGGCTGTGACCCATGACGGGGTGACGGAGGTGCGGGGTGCTCGCGTTCGCATCGATGGTCCCGATGTGGAAATCCTCGCGGAGGGGGAGCGCCCCATCGACCTGCTGCGTGCCGGGGCTGCCGCGATCTGGCGGACCGGCCGTGCGATCTTCGGGTTCCGTGTGCCGGAGCGCCTCTACGCGGATCCATTCCACCGGCCCTGAGCGTTCACCGGCCCTGGGCCTCCACCGTCCTGGGGCCTTCGCCGCGCTGTCGGGCCTGATCGCGCTGTCGCGCCCGTAGTCTGGGTGTCATGCTCAGCGACGACCGTCCCGATGAGGATGCCGCCTCCGACGAGATCAAGGACGGCGACACCGTGACGGAAGCCGCCGCTCCCCGCCCTGACGAAAACCTTCTCTCGCAGCTGGATATCGTCGAGTCGCAGCCGCTGTCTGACCGGGCTGCGGCGTACGAAGCCATCCACGAAGACCTGGCTCGGCGCCTGGAGCACAATCCTGAGGCGCCTCGTCAGTGATCTCTCGCCGATGACACCCCGACTGGATGCCGAGCTCGCCGCTCGCGGCCTGGCGCGCTCGCGAACGCATGCTGCGCGCCTGATCTCCGCGGGCAGCGTCACCGTCGACGGGCGCGGGGTGGTGAAGCCGTCAGCGGCAGTGGACGCGGCATCCGTCATCGAGGTAGCAGCCGAGGATCACTACGTCAGCCGTGGGGCGCACAAACTCGTCGCGGCGCTCGAGGCGTTCGGGGTGGACGTCGCGGGCAGAGCTGCGCTGGACCTGGGTGCGTCAACCGGCGGGTTCACACAGGTGCTGCGGGAGCGCGGGGCAACGCCGGTCGTTGCCGTCGACGTCGGCCACGGACAGCTCGCGGCCGGCATCGGATCCGACCCCGAGGTCATCTCGGTCGAGGGGTTCAACGTGCGTTACATGGATGCCGAGACGCTGCGCTCGGCATCCGGCGTGGGACTCGAGCCTCGGATCGTCGTGGGGGACCTCTCCTTCATCTCCCTGAGCCATGTCCTTCCTGCGATCCGCCGCGTGGCGGCGGCGGATGCCGACATCGTCCTGCTCGTAAAGCCGCAGTTCGAGGTGGGGCGCACCGGCATCCGCGAAGGGGTCGTGACCGATGCAGCGCTGCGTTCCGAGGCCGTCATGGGGGTCCTGTGGTCGGCGTGGGACACGGGACTCGGCACTCTCGGGGTGATTTCCTCCCCGATCGTGGGTACCCACGGCAACCTCGAGTACCTCGTGCATCTTGCCGCGTCGCGGGGGAGCAATCCGACAGAATGGATCAGCACGGTGAATCAGCTGACGGGAGCAGGATGACCGACGAGGCGCGCAACATCCTCGTGGTCGCGCACGGGCGTCGACCTGACACGGTGGGCGCTGCTGCCCGTGTGATCGGCGCCCTGCGTGACGCGGGCGCAACACCAGTGCTCTCCTCCGACGACCGGGCTGAGCTCGACTCCGCGATACCGGGACCGCTCGCGACCCTCGGTGCTGATGTCGCGGTAGCCGACATCGAGCTGGCGATCGTCCTCGGGGGCGATGGCACAATCCTGCGGGCCGCAGAACTCGTTCGCGAGGGCAGCGCCCCGGTTCTCGGGATCAACATGGGTCACGTCGGCTTCCTCGCCGAGATCGAGCGCGATGACATGGACGAGGCAGTCCGGCGGGTCATCGACCGCGACTATACGGTCGAAGAGCGACTCGCGCTGCAGGTGCGGATCAAGGACCGCGACGAGCAGGTCATCTACGAGACGTGGGCGCTGAACGAGGCCACGGTCGAAAAGGCCAGCCGGGAGCGGATGCTCGAGGTCGTGATCGAGATCGACGGCCGGCCGCTGTCGTCGTTCGGCTGCGACGGCATCGTGGTGTCCACTCCGACCGGCTCGACCGCGTACAACTTCTCCGCCGGCGGTCCGGTGATCTGGCCGGGAGTCGAGGCGATCGCCGTCGTCCCGCTGTCGGCGCACGCGCTGTTTGCCAAGCCGCTCGTGATCGCGCCCGAGCACACCGTGGCCGTCGAGTTGCTCGAGCGCACGAACGGCACGGGCATCCTGTGGTGCGACGGCCGCCGCTCGCACGATCTTCCGGCCGGGGCGCGCGTCGTCGTCCGCCGATCCGAGCATCCGGTGCGGCTTGCGCGCCTGCATCCCGCGTCGTTCACCGACCGGCTCGTCAAGAAGTTCCGCCTGCCCGTCGAAGGATGGCGCGGCCCGTCACCCGCCGCGGAGAGTTCGTGATCGAGCAGATGACCCTACGGGACCTCGGCGTCATCGCCGAGGCCACCCTGCCCATCGGTCCGGGTTTCACGGCGATCACGGGTGAGACCGGCGCGGGCAAGACGATGGTCGTGACCGGCCTCGGCCTGCTTCTCGGTCAGCGCTCGGACAGCGGTGCAGTGCGCGCGGGGGCGGCGCAGGCATCCGTTGAGGGCGTGTGGATCGTGCCGCCCGACGGGGCTGTGGCAGAGCGGGTGCGCGAAGCTGGCGCCGACGTCGAACCGATCGACGAGACGCGGGCCGAGCTGATCGTCGGGCGCATCATCTCGAGCGAGGGACGCAGTCGGGCTGCAGTCGGCGGGCGAGCAGCTCCCGCCGCGGTCCTGTCGGATCTTGCCGATGACCTCGTGGTCGTGCACGGGCAGTCCGAGCAGTTGCGGCTGCGCTCGGCTGCCGCCCAGCGCGACGCTCTCGACCGGTTCGGCGGTGCCGACGTCGCCGACGCGCTCGTCACCTACCGGGACCGGTTTGCGGCGTGGGAGGGACTGGACGAGGAACTGACGACCCTGATCACCGATCGCGACGCGCGGGCTGCGGAAGCCGAGGAACTGCGCGCCGCGATCGCGGTGATCGAAGCGGTGGCACCGCGCGCCGGGGAGGATGCCGAACTCACCCAGCGGGCCGAGCGGCTCGCGAACGCCGAGGCGCTGCGGGAGGCCGCGGCGCTGGCGCATGCGGCACTGACAGCCGAAGACGAGGCAACAGACGCGACGACCCTCGTCGGGGAGGCGCGGCGTGCCCTGGAGCGTGCCGCGGGAAGTGACCCCGAGCTCGAGCGTCTCGCCGAGCAGGTAGCCGAGATCGGGTACCGGCTCGTCGATGTCTCAGCCTCGCTCGCGGGGTACCTCGCCGACCTCGATGAATCGGGTCCGCACGAACTTGCCGCCGTCGAGGAGCGCCGTGCCGCACTGTCCGAACTGGTGCGCGCGCATGGCTCCCTGGATGAGGCGATCGCGCTTCTGGACACCGGGTCGGCACGGCTGGCAGAACTCGACGACGACGGCGAGCGGGTCGAGCGACTCACTCGGGAGCGGGAGGAGGCGGCATCCGCTCTCGATGAGGCGGCAGCTGCCCTCACGGCGGCGCGCACGACGGCTGCCGCCCGCCTCGGAGAGCTCGTGACCGCCGAGTTGCATGCTCTGGCGATGCCGGATGCCGAGATCGAGGTCTCCGTCACCCCCGCAGCTCCCAGCCGGTCGGGGCGGGACGAGGTAGCGATCCTGCTCGCGCCCCACCCGGGTTCATCGTCGCGTCCGGTCTCACGCAGTGCCTCCGGCGGTGAGCTCAGTCGGGTCATGCTCGCGATCGAGGTCGTGATCGCCGGAGTCGATGCCGTACCGACCTTCGTGTTCGATGAGGTGGATGCCGGGATCGGCGGCGCCGCGGCGATCGAGGTGGGAAGGCGGCTCGCGCGTTTGGCCCAGACATCCCAGGTGATCGCCGTGACCCACCTCGCGCAGGTGGCGGCGTTCGCGAACAACCATCTGAGCGTGGTCAAGGCCAGCGATGGCGCGATCACGGCATCCGGTGTTCACCAACTCACCGGCGCCGCCCGGGAGGCCGAGATGGCGCGGCTGCTGTCGGGGATGCCAGACTCCGAGGCAGCGCTCACCCACGCCCGCGAGTTGCTCGACCTGGGCGCGATTGCCGACTGATAGGATCGAAGCCCGTGATGCAGACCCCGAGTGACTCGCACGGTTCCCCTTCGGACGACGCCCCGGCGTCCCCCTTCTCTACCGGTGACGAGCGCTCGTCGGGCCTGACGACGACGAAGCATATTTTCGTCACGGGAGGTGTCGTTTCCTCCCTCGGCAAGGGTCTGACTGCCGCAAGCCTCGGCAATCTGCTCACCGCTCGCGGCTTGCGGGTCGTGATGCAGAAGCTCGACCCGTACCTCAACGTCGATCCCGGAACGATGAACCCGTTCCAGCACGGCGAGGTCTTCGTGACCGATGACGGCGCTGAGACCGACCTCGACATCGGGCACTACGAGCGGTTCCTCGACATCGACCTGAGCCAGGCTGCCAACGTCACGACCGGGCAGATCTACTCGCAGGTCATCGCCCGGGAGCGCCGCGGTGAGTACCTCGGCGACACGGTGCAGGTGATTCCGCACATCACCGACGAGATCAAGCGGCGCATGCGGTTGCAGGCGACCGAGGACCCGCAGCCCGATGTCATCATCACCGAGATCGGCGGCACCGTCGGTGACATCGAGTCGCAGCCGTTCATCGAGTCCGCGCGTCAGATCCGGCACGAGCTCGGCCGCAAGAACGTCTTCTTCGTGCACGTGTCGCTCGTGCCGTTCATGGGTGCCTCGGGGGAGCAGAAGACCAAGCCGACGCAGCACTCCGTGGCCACGCTGCGTTCGATCGGCATCCAGCCCGACGCGCTCGTGCTGCGCAGCGATCGTCCAGTGACCGAGGCGAACAAGCGCAAGATCGCGCTCATGTGCGACGTCGACGAAGGCGCCGTCGTCAACGCGGTCGACGTGCCGAGCATCTACGACATCCCGACGATGCTCCACGACCAGGGGCTGGATGACTACATCGTCGACGCTCTCGATATCGCGAAGGCCGACCGCGTGGACTGGACGCGCTGGAACCGCGTGCTGCAGGCGGTCCACAACCCCAAGCACGAGGTGACGATCGGACTGGTCGGCAAGTACATCGATCTTCCCGACGCCTATCTGTCGGTGACCGAGGCCCTGAAGGCCGGCGGCTTCGCGCACGAGACCCACGTGACCATCACCTGGATTCCCTCGGACCTGTGCGAGACCCCGGAGGGCGCGGCGAAGGCGCTCGCGTCGGTCGATGGGATCGTCGTTCCCGGCGGTTTCGGCATCCGTGGCATCGAGGGCAAGCTCGGTGCGCTGCGTTTCGCGCGCGAGCAGGGGATCCCGACCCTCGGCCTGTGCCTGGGCCTGCAGTGCATGGTCATCGAGTACGCGCGCAACATGGCGGACCTGCCGGGGGCATCCTCTAGCGAGTTCGATCCCGACACCGAGTTCCCGGTCATCGCGACGATGGCAGAGCAGGTCGACATCATCGACCACGGCGACCTGGGCGGCACCATGCGGCTGGGGCTGTATCCGGCGCAGCTCGACGAGGGCTCGATCGCGGCCGAGGTCTACGAATCAACGCGCGTTTCGGAGCGCCACCGCCACCGGTACGAGGTCAACAACGCCTACCGCGACCGCCTCGCCACCGCAGGCCTGCGTTTCTCGGGGCTCTCGCCCGACCGGAACCTCGTCGAATACGTCGAGCTGCCGCGTGAGGTGCACCCGTACTACATCGCGACCCAGGCCCACCCCGAGCTGCGCTCGCGGCCGACGGCGCCGCATCCGCTGTTCCGCGGGCTCGTGGGTGCAGCTCTCGACCGTCACCGCGCGAGCGAGCTCTTCGACGTCGAATCGGATGAGTGAGAACGTGACCGGCGCAGTGCACGATGAGCCGTTCGAGGCTCCCGTCGTCTCGTCAACTCTGGTGCACGAGGGCCGGGTGTGGGACGTCCGCAGCGACACCGTTCGCTACGGCGATGCCGAGATCGTGCGCGAGTACGTTGACCATCCGGGTGCTGCGGCTGTGGTCGCGATCGACGACGAGGGGCGGATGCTGCTGATTCAGCAGTATCGGCATCCGATTCGCCACCGGGACTGGGAGGTGCCGGCGGGGCTGCTCGATGTCGCCGGCGAACCGCCGATGGCGACGGCGCAGCGGGAGCTTGCCGAGGAGGCCGACCTTGTTGCCGCGTCGTGGCAGCCGCTCGTGAGCATCTTCACGACGCCGGGCGGCAACGACGAGGTCGTGCACCTGTTCCTTGCGCGCGGGTTGAGCCCGGCGCCGGAGGTACACGAGCGTGAGGACGAGGAAGCCGACATCCGGCTGGAATGGGTGTCCGTGGATGAGGTCATCTCGGGTGTTCTGGGCGGGAGCCTGCGCAACGGCATCCTCTCGGTGGGGGTGCTCGCCGCCGCCGAAGTGCTGCGTCGCGAACGCCAGGGCTGAGGATGCAGCTCGATCGGGCGCTCGACGCGTACCTGCGCCACGTCACGATCGAGCGGGGCTTATCGGCGCACACGGTGGCCGCGTACCGCCGTGATCTCGGGCCGTACCGGCAGTGGCTCGCAGACCGCGGGATTGATGACTCTGCGCAGGTCACGGCGGCGCTCGTAACGGAGTTCATCGCCGAGCGCGCGGCATCCGACCCGCCGCCTGCTGCCACGAGCCTTGCGCGTCTGCAGTCGTCGGTGCGGGGGATGCATCGGTTCCTCGTTGTCGAGGGCATCGACCCCGTCGATCCGACGACGCACGTGCGGCCGCCGAAGATGCCCCGGCGCCTCCCGAAGGCGCTCACGATCGCCCAGGTCGAGGCGCTGCTGGCTGCTGCGGGTCCCGAGCCTGCGGCGGCGACACCCGGCGATCTCGTGGCGCTGCGGGATCGGGCACTTCTCGAACTGCTGTACGCGACGGGTGCGCGCGTGTCGGAGGCGGTAGGCCTCGATGTCGACGACGTGACCGATGGCGACATCCTGCGGGTGCGCGGCAAGGGCTCGAAGGAGCGCATCGTTCCCATCGGCTCGTACGCGCGGGCAGCGGTGGATGCCTACCTCACCCGGGCGCGTCCCGAGCTCGCCCGTCGCGGCAAGGCAAGCCCGCGGCTGTTCCTCGGGGCGCGCGGGGCGCCGTTATCGCGACAGAGCGCGTGGCTCGTGATCCAGGCCGCTGCCGAGCGCGCGAACCTCGAGGCGCATGTGTCGCCGCACACGCTGCGGCACTCGTTCGCGACCCATTTGCTGCAGGGCGGCGCCGACGTCCGCGTCGTGCAAGAACTCCTCGGCCATGCCTCGGTCGCGACGACGCAGATCTACACGCATGTCAGCGTCGACGCCCTGCGTGATGTGTATGCGACGTCGCACCCTCGCGCGCGCTGAGCAGGCCTCACGACGACAGACGTTCCCGCCATGCTCGCGCGGTCTCGGCGAGGAGCTGGTCCCAGTTCGTCGGGCGGATGCCGAAGGTCTGCTCGGTCTCGGTGGCATCGACCTCGAAGGGCGCATCGAACTGATACAGCATTCCGTCCACTTCGCGAAGGAGCGGGACGACGAGACCACCGGTCTTGAGCAGCCACCGCGGCACGACGCGTAGTCGCGGTTCGGGAGCGCCGACCCGCCGCGCTCAGTCGCCGAAGCGCCTCGCGCACACTGACGGGCGGATTGCTCGGCACGAGCCACGGCCGGCCCCAGGCCCGTTCGTCGCGGCCGAGCATTACGAGGGTCCGTGCGACGTCGTCGATCGCTGTCCACGCGTGTGGCACATCAGGGTCGGCGAACACCGATGCGGGCTTTCCTACGAGCGTTGCCTGGGCGTACCTCGCGAGGAGCCCGCTGGCAGCGGGGAGAGTCGGGCCGATGTAGTCCGAGGCGCGGGCCTCGGTGGCACGGATGCGGCCTGCCTCGTGTGCCGCGCGTGCTTCCTCCCACATCCGGGCCCGCAAAGCGCCCTTGTGATCAGTCGGATTCAGCGGCATCTGCGCGGTCATCGGCTCCGTGACGGGGCCGTAGCCGTACAGGTTCGACATCGTCACGAGCACGGCGCCGGTCGACTCGGCAGCGGTCAGGAGCGCCGACCCCAACGGCGGCCAGAGGCGTTCCCACTGCGTGTAGCTCCCCGGGTTCGCGCAGTTGTAGATCGCTGCCGCACCGGAGGCGATGCGGGTGAGCGCCTCGGGGTCAGAGGCGTCCGCGGCTATCGACCTGATGCCGTCGCCGCCAAGTTCACTGCCCGAGCGGGTGACGACGATCACCGGTTCACCGTCGCCGGCGAGGATGCGCGCGAGAGACGACCCGACCGGGCCGGCTCCGACGATGACGTGGGGTGCGCTGGACATGGCCCGAGTGTAGGGCCGAACGCGCCCGGCACGCCTCGCGGTCGGTGAACGCTCGGTGACTAGAATCGATCAACGGCATGGCGAAGTCAGGAGAGTCGGTGGCGGGCAGCAAACGAGGCGCGAAGACGGACGCGGAGTCCGACATCCTCGGTCCCACCGGTCGCCCATATCGCGGGTTCGACACCCCTCCGCCGCTGTCGTCGCACGGTCCTGCCCGCGTGATCGCCCTGTGCAACCAGAAGGGCGGCGTCGGCAAGACCACGACGACGATCAATCTCGCTGCCTCGCTCGCGGACTACGGCAGGCGAGTGCTGGCTGTCGACTTCGACCCGCAGGGTGCGCTGTCGGCGGGTCTCGGCATCCCGACGCACGACATCACCACGATCTACGAGCTGCTGCTCGATCCCAAGCGCGACCCGCACGACGCGATCGTGAAGACGTCGGTGGAGGGGCTCGATGTCATCCCGGCGAACATCGATCTGTCGGCTGCGGAAGTCCACCTCGTCAACGAGGTAGCACGCGAGACGATCCTTGCCCGGGTGCTGCGCAAGGTGGCGGGGGAATACGACGTCATCCTCATCGACTGTCAGCCCTCGCTCGGACTCCTCACCGTCAATGCCCTCACCGCCAGCCACGGCGTGATCATTCCGCTGGAGTGCGAGTACTTCGCGCTGCGCGGGGTTGCCCTGCTCATCGAGACGATCGACAAGGTCCGCGATCGCCTGAACCCCGACATCCGTCTCGATGGGGTACTCGCGACCATGTACGACCCGCGCACGCTGCACTCGCGTGAGGTGCTCGAACGCGTCGTCGAGGCGTTCGGCGATGACGTGCTGGAGACCGTGATCGGTCGCACCGTCAAGTTCCCGGACGCGTCGGTGTCGGGGATGCCGATCACGACGTTCGCTCCCGAACACGCCGCGGCGCAGGCCTATCTGCGGCTCGCGCGAGAGCTCGTCGCCCGTGGCGCCGTCGCCTGACCCCTCGAGCGCGACGGATGCCGCTCCGGTGCCGTCAGACGAGAGCGGCAGTTCCGTGCATCCGCGGCGCATTGATGAGCCGCAGGTGCACGAAACTGCAGCACACGAGGGAACGGATGCCGCGCCCGGTGCCGCTGCGGATGGCGCGGCCGAAGCAGACGGCGGGTTCCGCGTCACGCTCGATGTGTTCGATGGCCCGTTCGACCTGCTGCTGACACTCATCAGCAAACGCGAACTCGATATCACCGAGGTTTCGCTCAGCGAGGTCACCAACGAGTTCATCGCCCACGTGCGGGCGCTCGGCCCCGAGCACGACCTCGACGAGTCCTCGCAGTTCCTGGTCGTTGCCGCGACGCTCTTGGACATGAAGGTCGCAGGCCTGCTGCCCCAGGGGGAGTTGGTGGATGCCGAGAGCGTCGCGCTGCTCGAGGCCCGCGATCTGCTCTTCGCCCGCCTCTTGCAATACCGCGCGTTCAAGGAGGTCTCGGCGTGGTTCGGGCGCAGCCTCGTGCGCGAGGACACACGTCACGCGCGCACGGTGCGGCTCGATGCGAAGTACCGGGATGCCGTCCCCGAACTCGTCTGGACGCTTTCACCGCAGGATTTTGCTGCGCTCGCGATGCTCGCCTTCGCGCCGAAGGAGATCCCGCAGGTCGGGCTCGACCATCTGCACGCGCCGTTGGTCAGCATCCGGGAGCAGGCGGCTGTCGTGGTGACGCTGCTCCGAAACTCCGGATCGCTGAACTTCCGCGAGCTGATCGTCGGGGTGGACCAGCCGGGGATCGTGGTAGCGCGCTTCCTGTCGGTTCTCGAGCTGTACCGCCACGCGGCACTCTCATTCGAGCAGGTCGAACCCCTCGGCGAACTCACGCTGCGCTGGACCGCCGAGCGGTGGTCGGACGAGAACCTTGCGACACTGGGAGCCGACTATGACCGATGACACGACCTCGGACTTCGCTTCCGACATCACCCGCCGGCTTGAGGCGATCATGATGATCCTCGACGAGCCGCACAGCCTCGTGAGCCTTGCCGCGGCAGTAGGGGCGCCCGTGCCCGCCGTACGCCAGGCCATCGAGACCCTCGTCGCTGACTACGACGGTCTGACCGGCGGCCCCAAGCGCGGGTTCGAGCTGCGCGAGGTCGGCGGCGGCTGGCGGATGTATGTGCGAGAGGAGTTCGACGATCTCGTGAGCGACTTCGTCGGAACGCAGGCTCCGTCGCGGCTCTCGCAGGCTGCCCTCGAGACGCTCGCCGTCATCGCCTACAAGCAGCCCGTCACCCGCGGGCAAGTCGCGGCGATCCGTGCCGTCAATGTCGATTCGGTGGTGCGGACGCTCCTGTCGCGGGGTCTCATCACGGAGGTGTTCACGGATCCCGACACCGGGGCGATCCATTACGGCACGACCGATGCCCTGCTCGTGAACCTCGGGATCAACTCCCTTGATGAGCTGCCGCACATCTCACCCCTGCTCGATGACGGTGCAGACGGTTTCGCGGGGGAGTCGATCCGATGACGGCATCCGGATTCGAGTCCGAGGGCCCCGACGGCGTGCGCCTGCAGAAGGTGCTCGCCGGAGCCGGAGTAGCGTCGCGTCGTGTCTCAGAGCAGCTGATCGCGGCCGGGCGTGTTCGGGTGAACGGCCGCGTCGTGACCGAACTCGGGACGCGTATCGATCCGACCACGGACCTCGTGGATGTGGACGGGGTCGCCGTGCAGCTCGATGAGAGCAAGCGATATGTGGTGCTCAACAAACCGCGCGGCGTCGTCAGCTCGATGCGCGACGAGCGGGGCCGCCCGGATCTTCGCGAATACACGGCGGAATGGTCGGAGCGACTCTTCAACGTCGGACGCCTGGATGCCGATACCAGCGGACTGCTCGTCCTCACGAACGACGGTGAGTTGGCGCACGTGCTCTCACACCCGTCGTTCGGGGTGACGAAGGTCTACATCGCCAAGGTCGAGGGGCGCGTCACGCCGCAGACGATCGCGCGGCTCACACGCGGAGTGACGCTGGAGGATGGCCCGATAGCCGCCGACAAGGCGCGGCTGCTGTCGGCATCCGATGCCGGCGGTGGCTCGCTCGTGGAACTCACCCTGCACTCGGGCCGCAACCGCATCGTGCGACGGATGATGGCCGAGGTGGGTCATCCGGTCGTGGAGCTCGTGCGCCGCCAGTTCGGCCCGCTGCACCTGGGAAGCCTCCCGGTCGGGGCGGTGAGGGAGTTGACTACAGTAGAACGAGGCGCATTGCTGACTCTTGCGCGCCGCGAGGGTGACCCGCAGCAAGAGATCGCGCGCCACGAGGCTGACGACTCTTCGTCGCCCGATTCTCAGGAGACTTCCCCGTGACGAGCCCCGATACGTCAGCCGTGGCAGGCGGTGATTCGCTGACCCCACGCGTCACCGGCACAGTGCGCGTCGTCGGTGCCGGTCTCCTCGGCGCCAGCGTCGGGCACGCGCTGCGCGCGCTGGGCGTGGATGTCGTGCTCGAGGATGCTTCGCCATCGCAACTGCGTCTCGCCATCGATTACGGCGCCGGACGCGCTGCCACGCCCGCCGACGAGCCCACGCTCATCGTCGTCGCGGTTCCGCCGGATGTCGTCGCCGACGTCGTCGAGCGGGAACTGCGCACGTTCCCGCGCGCCGTCGTGACGGATGTCGCGAGCGTCAAGCTTGAGCCGTTGCAGGAGCTCCAAGCTCGCGGCGTCGACCTCACGCACTACATCGGGTCCCATCCGCTGGCCGGTCGTGAGCGGGGCGGTGCGATTTCAGCGCGGGCCGACCTGTTCATCGGTCGCCCGTGGGTGGTCTGCCGTGACGGCAAGACCCCGGCATCCGACCTTGCCCTCGTCGAGGCGCTCGCGCTGGATCTCGGGGCGACCCCGATCGAGATGACCCCCGAAGACCACGACCGTTCGGTAGCCCTCGTTTCACACGTCCCGCAGCTGGTGGCGAGCCTGCTGGCAGGCCGGTTCACCGACGCCCCCGACGGGTCGCTGCGGCTCGCCGGTCAGGGCGTTCGCGACACCACCCGAATCGCCGCTTCGGCTCCCGAGCTCTGGGTGCAGATCCTGGCGGCCAATGCCGCCCCCGTCGTCGACATCCTCGACGCACTGTCGCAGGACCTTGCCGCCGTCGCCGAGGCGCTCCGCACGCCCGAGGCGCCGGGAGCTCGACGCGAGATCGCCGACACCATTCGCCGGGGCAACGAGGGCGTGGAGCGCCTGCCCGGTAAGCACGGCCAGAACCGCCGCTTCGCGTCCCTCGTGGTGATGGTCGATGACACCGCCGGGCAACTCGGCCGCCTGTTCGGTGACCTGGGCGCGCTCGCGGTCAACGTCGAAGACTTCCGGCTGGAACACTCGCCGGGGGCCCCTTTCGGCCTCGCCGAAATCGCCGTCGCGCCATCCGTGCTGCGCGACGCGACAGCCGGACTCGAGAAGCGCGGATGGAAGATCGCGAGCACCACCAATGACTGATACCGCCCCCGAGGCTGTGGCCGCCGACACTGTGGCCGCCGACACTGTCGCCGCAGACACCGCCGCGTCCGACGTCGTGATCGTCGCGGTTGATGGCCCTGCCGGCAGCGGCAAGTCCAGCGTGTCGAAGCAGGTGGCCCGCGCGCTCGGCTTCGGCTACCTCGACACGGGAGCGGCGTATCGGGCGCTCGCGTGGCACGCGTTGGCGCGCGAGGTCGACACCTCCGATGCCACTGCTGTGCTGGAAGCCGTCAGCGACTTCGACTTCCGCATTTCCCTGGACCCTGATGACTATTGGGTGCGATCGGGCGAAGTCGATGTAACCGAGGCGATTCGCGAGCAGCGGGTGACGGATGCCGTGAGCGGCGTCGCCCGCGTTCCGGCGATCCGACGAGCGATCAATGCGGCGTTCCGGCGCCTGGTGGCGGCATCCGGTCGTCCCGGGGTTGTCGTGGAGGGTCGGGACATCACGACCGTCGTCGCCCCGGATGCGCCGGCGCGGATCCTGCTGACCGCTGATCCCGCGGTTCGGGCTGCGCGACGCAGCGCCGAGATCAGCGGATCGACCGCGGCAGAGGTCGCGGAGGCGTTGCGGCGCCGCGATTCGTCGGACTCGAAGGTCGTGGACTTCCTGACCGCCGCTCCAGGCGTTGCCGTGGTCGATTCGACCGCGTTGGATTTCGACGAGACGGTGGCAGAAGTGCTCGCCGTCGCACGCCGGGAACTCGGGGGCGCCGCGCCAGTGGACCCCGACCGGGTAGCCCCGGGCGTGGAGGGGAAGGACTGACCATGAGCACCACTGGTGACGAGTTTGACGAGACCGCCGCGGGCGAGGACCACCTCGCCGATACTCTCGCGGACCTCGACGAGGAACTGGCGGAGTCCCGGGCAGCAGCGCTGCGAGCGACCCTCGATGACTACGACCTGGACGAGGATGACGCCGCGGTCCTCGCTGGGCTCGTGGCCGGTGAGGACGGCATCGAGTACCTGCCGGCGTTGCCGGTCGTCGCGATCGTCGGACGTCCGAACGTCGGCAAGTCGGCGCTCGTGAACCGCATCCTCGGGCGCCGCGAGGCAGTCGTCGAAGACACTCCGGGCGTGACACGCGACCGCGTGACCTACAAGGCCGAGTGGATGGACCGCCGGTTCACCCTCGTCGACACCGGCGGGTGGGAGCCTGACGCCCGTGGTATCGACCGGTCGGTGGCGGCGCAGGCCGAGGTGGCGATCGACCTCTCGGATGTCGTGCTGTTCGTGGTCGACGCGATGGTCGGGGCCACCTCGACCGACGAGCACGTCGTCAAGCTGCTGCGTAAGAGCGGCAAGCCCGTCTTCCTCGTCGCCAACAAGATCGATGACGCCCGTCAGGAGCCCGAGGCTGCCGCGCTGTGGAACCTGGGGCTCGGGGAGCCGCATCCGGTTTCCGCGATCCACGGCCGCGGGGTTGCTGACCTTCTCGACGAGATCATGAAGGTGCTGCCGGATGTCTCAGCCGTCGCCAAGCACGAGATCGGCGGGCCGCGCCGTGTCGCGATCCTCGGTCGCCCCAATGTGGGCAAGTCGTCGCTCCTGAACAAAGCTGCCGGCGAGGAGCGGGTCGTCGTCAACGAGCTGGCGGGAACCACGCGCGACCCGGTCGATGAGATCGTCGAGATCGGGGGGCGCCTGTGGACCTTTGTTGATACTGCCGGCATCCGTCGCCGCGTTCACCTGCAGCAGGGCGCCGACTTCTACGCCTCGCTTCGGACCTCAGCGGCGCTCGAGAAGGCTGAGGTCGCCGTCGTCGTGCTCGATGTCAGCCAGCCGCTCAGCGAGCAAGACGTGCGGATCATCGACCTGGTGCTGGAGTCCGGGCGAGCGCTCGTGCTGGCGTTCAACAAGTGGGACCTGCTCGCAACGCCCGAGCTCGAGAACCAGGACCGTCGCCGGTACCTCGAACGGGAGATCGAACAGGATCTCGCTCACGTGTCGTGGGCCCCCCGGGTGAACATCTCTGCCCGGACCGGCCGTCACCTCGAGAAGCTCGTGCCGGCGCTCGAGACGGCGCTGGAGTCGTGGGATCAGCGGATCCCGACCGGCAAGTTCAATGCCTTCCTGGCTGAACTCGTGGCCGAACACCCGCACCCGCTGCGCGGTGGCAAGCAGCCCCGCATCCTGTTCGGTACGCAGGCCGCGACGCGTCCGCCGACGTTCGTGCTGTTCACGACCGGATTCCTCGACCCCGGCTATCGCCGGTTCATTCAGCGTCGCCTGCGCGAGCTGTTCGGTTTCGAGGGGACGCCGATCGTGCTCAACATGCGAGTCCGCGAGCGCCGCCAGCGCTGAAGTTTTCGCGCGCCGCGCTCAGGCGCCGTCGGTCTTGGCCGGCGGCAGGTCCTGCAGGTGCGAGCGGTCGTCGCCCGGGTCGCCGGTGCCCTTGTCCGTTCCTGACTCGGCATCACCGAAGTCGTGGTCTTCCCACTGGCCGTGCGTCTCGCCGTTCTCTGGAGTTTCGATCATCTCGTGGTCGTGTGCGTTTCCCATGAGACCACCCGAGCACTCGTGCGTCGGCGGTGCGAGGGTCTTGACAACGGCGGTCAGCGCGTGACGACGTTCGCGAAGGCTCCGTCGAATTCGGCCGCGATCATCTCGACGAGCTTGGTCGTTGCCGCCTCGCCTCCGGATGCGTGCGGGAGCTCTGGCCGCGTGCCGATAGCGCGGGCGCACTGCAGCGCCCACCACTGCACGCCTTCGGCAAGCAGCTGTTCGCCCAACAGGCGCAGTCGGCTGGCATCGGTGAGCGTCGGATGGACGGTCGTGCGCACCTCGTACTCCAGCGGCCGTTCGCTGCCCGCGCGCGCCCGTGCGGCATCCAGCAGGCGCCGCAGGGAGCGCCAGGCATGGATGCCGCTGCCGCGGCGCTGCGTCACGGTGGCGTAGTCGGCGGCGGATGCCTTGATGTCGAGGCCGACCCAGTCCAGTTGGGGAAGGACCGAGTCCAGTCGCGAGGGAAACGCGCCCCCGGTGTGCAGGCCGACGCGGATGCCGAGCCGTCGCGCCTCGTCGATGGCGGGGACCAGCGCGGTCTGCATCGTCGGTTCACCACCGGAGAAGACGACGCCGTCGAGCTGGGTGCGGCGCTCGTCGAGGAACGCGAGGACCTCGCGCCACGCGATCGTGCCGGTGCTGTGGGGGTCGATGAGGTCGGGGTTGTGACAGTAGACGCAGTCCCACGGGCACCCCTGAAGGAAGACCGTCGCGGCCAGGTGGTCGGGCCAGTCTGCCCCCGAGAATCTCGTGAGTCCGGCGATGCGCAGCTCGTCAGCTGTCTCTGACGCGAGCGCGTTCATTGTCGCGCCAGCGCCGGGGGCGCTGCATCCGGCTCGGCGGCTTCGCCCTGCTTGCCGATGTTGAACGAGGACACCGGCCGGAAGTAGCCCATGACGCGCGTCCACACCTCGCAGTCCCGACCGCAGCGCGGGCAGAGCGGGTGGTCGCCCGAGACGTATCCGTGTGCGGGGCAGATCGAGAAGGTGGGCGTGACAGTGAGGTAGGGGAGGCGGAACTGCTCGAGGGAACGCCGAACCAGGTTCTTGCAGACGGATGCCGACGCAACGGCTTCGCCGAGGTACAGGTGCAGCACGGTTCCGCCGGTGTAGAGCTGTTGCAGCGGCTCTTGGAGGCTCATCGCCTCGAACGGATCATCGGTGTAGCCGACGGGAAGCTGCGACGAGTTCGTGTAGTACGGGTGGTCGGCGGTGCCCGCGTGGCGGATGCCGTCGCCGCCGGCGCCCCGGGGAGCGCCGCTCTGCTCGCCGAAGCTGGCGATGTCCAGCCGCGCGAACCGGTAGGTCGCGCTTTCGGCGGGGGTCGCTTCGAGGTTGTACATGTGCCCCGTCTGTTCCTGGGCTTCGACCATGCGAGCCCGAACGTGCTCGAGCAGCCACGACGCCAACTCCATGCCCTCGGCATCCGTGATGTCGTGAGCGTCGAGGGTGAAGTTGCGGATGAACTCGTTGATGCCGTTGACGCCGATCGTTGAGAAGTGGTTGTCGAGCGTGCCGAGATAGCGCTTCGTGTACGGGAACAGGCCACCGTCGATGTGGCGGCCGATCTCTGCGCGCTTGGCTTCAAGGCTGTCGCGGGCGATGGCGATCAGCTCATCGAGTCGGTCGAGAACCCCCTGCCGGTCGCCGGGGTGGAGGTATCCGAGGCGGGCACAGTTGATCGTGACGACGCCGATCGATCCGGTCTGCTCGGCGGATCCGAAGAGCCCGTTTCCGCGCTTGAGGAGCTCGGTGAGGTCCAGCTGGAGCCTGCAGCACATCGAGCGGATCATGTGCGGGTCAAGGTCTGAGTTGATGAAGTTCTGGAAGTAGGGGAGTCCGTAGCGGGCTGTCATCGCGAAGAGGGCGTCGACGTTCGGGCCGTCCCAATCGAAGTCCTTCGTGATGTTGTAGGTCGGGATGGGGAACGTGAAGGCGCGACCGTCGGCATCCCCGTCGGCGTAGACCTCGATGAACGCGCGGTTGATCAGCGACATCTCCTCGGCGAGGTCTCCGTAGGTGAAGTCCTGCACGACGCCCCCGATCAGGGGCCGCTGGTCTGCGAGGTCGTCGGGGCACGTCCAGTCGAACGTCAGATTCGTGAAGGGCGTCTGCGTTCCCCAGCGGGAGGGGACGTTGAGGTTGAAGACCAGTTCTTGCACAGCCTGGAGCACCTGGTCGTACGAGAGCCCGTCGATGCGAACGAAAGGCGCGAGATACGTGTCGACGGAGCTGAACGCCTGTGCGCCCGCCCACTCGTTTTGCAGCGTGCCGAGGAAACTGACCATCTGACCGGTCGCTGCCGACAGGTGTCGTGGCGGCGCAGAGGAGATCCGGCCGGGGATGCCGTTGAAGCCCTGTTCCAGGAGGGTGCGGAGCGACCATCCCGCGCAGTATCCGGCGAACATATCGAGGTCATGGATGTGGATGTCGCCGTCGCGGTGCGCGGCTCCGGCCTCGGGGGAGTACACCTCATCGAGCCAGTAGTTCGCGATGATCTTGCCCGCGGTGTTGAGGATCATGCCGCCGAGCGAGTAGCCCTGGTTCGCGTTCGCGTTCACGCGCCAGTCCGACCGGGACAGGTATTCGTTGATCGTGTCTGACACGGCCACGGCTCGCGGTGAGGCGGCAGGGCGAGGTTTCATCGGCGGCTTCCTTCGGAGTGTGGGCGCGCGGTTCGGAGGGTTTCCCGGATCGCGGGAATGCCACTATATGCAGTGCTCGATCTCGAGCTCGACACAATATGTGGTGATCGACATGGTCAGACCACATGGCATCCTGCATCCTTGTGGCGGCGTACAGCATCGCGTGTCGGTCCCAGCGAAAACGCCACGGAGGAGTATCTGGCCAAAGCCCAACTGTTCGGTCGCGCCGTGTTGCGGGTGTTGAGCGCTGGATGGCGCAACAAGGCGCGACCGAAGTGTGAGGGGGTGGACTGGGATGGTGGAGCCCATCTCTTTCGGTCGCGCCGTGTTGCGGGTGGATTGCCGTGGATGTCGCAGTTTGGCGCGACCGAGTCCAGGGTGTCCGGACCTGGGTCACCGATGGGGGGACCTTGGCCCCTGACTGGAGGTATACCCCCGGGAGTACCTTCATGTCGGAGCCGCGAACCGTTGCGGCCCGAATGTGAAGGAGAGCGCCATGAAGATCGTCGTCGTCGGAGGAGTCGCTGGAGGGGCATCCGTTGCCGCGAGAGCTCGCCGTCTGGACGAGTCGGCCGAGATCGTGGTGCTCGAGCGGGGCGAGTACGTGTCGTTTGCGAACTGCGGTCTGCCGTACCACATCGGTGGTGTCATCGCCGATCGAAGTCGCCTCCTGCTGCAGACTCCCGAGAGCCTTCGCGAATCGCTCGACATCGACGTGCGCATCGGCCAGGACGTGGTTGAGCTCGACCGGGCCGCCCAGACGGTGACGGTGCGCGAGGTCGCGACAGGCCGCGAATACACCGAGTCCTATGACGCGCTCGCGCTGTGCCAGGGTGCCGATCCGCTGCAGCTTCCGCTGCCGGGGATCGATCTTCCCGGCATCCACACCCTGCGAAACGTCGCCGACATGGATGCCATTAAGTCGCGCCTCGACGAGGTCTTGGCCGCCGCAGCGTCCCGGGGACGGGCCGCGAAGACCGTCGTGATCGGCGCCGGGTACATCGGCATCGAGATGGCTGAGAACCTCATCCATCGCGGGGCTGAGGTCACCATCGTCGAGCTCGCCGACCAGATCCTCCCGCCGCTGGATAAGGACGTCTCGATTCCCGTCGAGCAGCACGCGCGGGGGCGCGGCGTCGAACTGCAGCTCGGCACCGCGGCCGCAGCCTTCACGCAGGCATCCGATGGGATGCTGCGCGTCGAACTCAACAACGGACAGTCGCTTCCGGCCGACCTCGTCGTGCTGTCTGCGGGCGTGCGCCCGAACGTGACCCTGGCCCGCGAGGCGGGGCTGGAGATCGGCGAGCGCGGCGGCATCGTCGTCGACACGCACATGCGCACCTCCGACCCGCACATCTGGGCGGCGGGCGACGCTGTCGAGACCGCGCACACCGTGCTGCGACCGGGAGAGCCCGCGCGGTGTGACAGGCTGAGATCGTGACGATCCAACCCCCCGCTCCCGGAGAGCCGCGCCGCCCGTCGGGCCCGCGCGATCCCGGTGACGCGTGGGTGATCGCGCCGACGGGGGAGCGCTACTGGGGTCGGTTCGGCGCAGCGGGTCTGCTCGCCGTGGATGCCGAGCGCGGCATCCTGTTGCAGCACCGCGTCGGCTGGAGCCACCACGGCGGAACCTGGGCGCTGCCCGGCGGTGCGCGACACGAGAACGAGGATGCCGGTGTGGCGGCGCTTCGCGAGGCTCGGGAGGAAGCCGCGGTGCCGCCGGATGCCGTGCGGCAGCGGTTCTGGAGCGTGCTCGATCTCGATATCTGGTCGTACACAACGGTGATCGCCGACGTCATCAAGCCGTTCGACCCGCAGATCGCGGATGCCGAGAGCGTCGCGCTCGAGTGGGTTCCCGTGGACGAGGTCGCCGATAGGCCGCTGCATCCGGCGTTCGCATCGGCATGGGAGCACCTTGGCCCGCTGCTGTCGGTGCGGCCGGCCGTTGTAATCGATGCGGCGAACGTCGTGGGTTCGGTGCCTGACGGATGGTGGCGCGACCGCGCCGGTGCTGCCGGCCGGCTCATTGACCGGGTCAGCGGTTGGCAGGCGCGGGGAGTGGACGCCAACGCGCTCGGGCTTCCGGGAGCGCACTGGTTCCCCGCCGTGGCGGTCGTGCTCGAGGGTCAGGCCAAAGGCGCGGCTCGACCCGCGGATGAGTCAGGCGCCGGCATCCGGGTCGTGCTGGCCCCCGGCGAGGGGGATGACGAGATCGTCGCCCAGACGCAGCGGCGCATCGGAGGTGGGGAGCAGGTGGTCGTCGTGACCAGTGACCGAGGACTCGCCGACCGTGTCAGCGACGCGGGCGCGCGGGTGGTCGGTGCAGGCTGGCTGCTCGATCAGCTCGACGCGCGCGCATAAGGCAGCGTTAGTCGGCGGACCGGCCGCGCAGCCGGTCGATATCGCGGCGCTCACGCTTGGTCGGCCTGCCCGCCCCGCGATCACGGACGGGAACGAAGGGTGTCTCTTCCCGCGACGGCAGGGCCGGGGTGCGATCGTCTACCGCGAGGGCTGCCGCCGGTGCACCGACGCGCTTGGTCAGGAGCTGCTTGACGACGAGGATGCGGTCGAAGCCTGCGATCCGGATGCGCAGCTCATCGCCGATCCGCACGGGTTGTGCGGCCTTCGCGCGATCGCCTCCGACGCGCACATGCCCCGCGCG
Organism: Microbacterium sp. UBA1097; assembly: GCF_002313585.1. Lineage (NCBI taxonomy): Bacteria > Bacillati > Actinomycetota > Actinomycetes > Micrococcales > Microbacteriaceae > Microbacterium > Microbacterium sp. UBA1097. Next base: position 23,154 of record NZ_DCBW01000014.1, read on the forward strand.
GCATGCCGCGGTGGCTGCGGATCGGGTTTTGTAGACCCGGACTGCCCAGAGCCAGGCATCCACGCGCACGGAGTCGGTCACACCGTCGATTCTCTCGCGGCCCGCGCCGCGTGGGTCGCGATCACGGCGCCCACGGCGATGAGTCCCTGCCCGAGTGTGTAGGTGATCATGACGAGGGCGCTGCTTCCCGACGGCATGGAGTCTGGAAGAAACAGCCGGAACGCGAGCACCGTGTCGGAGATCAGGAAGAACGCGCCGCCCCACGCGATGGCGGGGTGGCACCGCGTCGAGAGCACGGCGGTTCCGCCGAGGACGAGGCCGTAGAGCGCGACCGCCACCGCGAGTCCGCCGAGAGTCGGCCAGAGGTACACGACCAGGACGACCCACCACACGGCGTAGACGGCAGACCACCACGGCACACGCCGAACCGCGAAGAACCGCCAGAACAAAACGATGTAGGCGACATGCGCGAGGCCGAAGCACAGGAGCATCGCCGGCAGCTCGTCATCGAGGAACGGGAAGAAGGTCGCGGCGCCGTCGCCGAGCCACGACAGCGCGAGAGCGACAAAAAGCAGCGTGTAGGGCGGACCCCACTGCGACCCGCGGCCACCCCAGAGCACAGCCACGGCAAGAAGCGGCATGAGTGCCAGCTTGGTGGGGCCGCTCACGGCATCCCACCCCGACAGCAGCGCCGTGACGTGCACGATCGACACCGCAACGTAGGGCAAGAACCCCCACCACCAGCGCGGGGAGAGGTCGGATGCGGCGACTCGGGTCGTAGCGGCATCAGCGGTCACAGACACTCCTTCGTGTTGGGAACCGCTCCCACCCTATTGCTGGTGAGTGCGCGAGAGGTAGCGCTTGCGGCCGAGTGATCGCGACAATGGACGGGGAGGGAGTCAGGATGGCGGAGTCGACGGTGACGGCGTGTCCGTCGTGTGGTGCGAAGAATCGGGTGCCGGCGGCGCGCACCGGCAAGGTCCGTTGCGCCTCGTGCCACGCGGATCTGCCCTGGCTTGTGGAGGCCGACGACGCTTCGTTCGACGCTGTCGTGGGTGATGCAACGCTTCCGGTGCTCGTTGATGTGTGGGCGCCGTGGTGCGGTCCGTGCCGGATGGTGTCGCCAATCGTCGAGCAGATGTCGCGGGAGTTCGCCGGCAAGCTCAAGGTCGTGAAGGTGAACTCGGATGAGTCGCCGCGCGTTTCGCAGCGTCACGGCATCCAGAGCATTCCGACTCTGCTGCTGTACCGGGACGGCGCGGAGCAGTCGCGGCAGATCGGCGCGCTTCCTGCGCCGCAGTTGCGCCAGTGGGTTGCCGGGCAGGTCGGTTAGAGGTTCGTATCCCCGGGTGCCTGGCGCGCGGGGATGAGGAGCGAGGCAAGAAGCGCCGCGACCGCGAGCACCGCGATCAGCCCGAACGCGAGTGCGTAGGACGCAGGATCCGGCTCGTCTCCGCTCGTGGCGAGCAGTGCCGCGCATCCTGCTGCCCCGAATGCGCCGCCGATCTGACGTGCGGCGATGTTGACGCCGCTGACGCTCGAGATCGTGTCGTCATCCGTGACGTCGACGAGCACGTTGACCAGGCCGGCCGAGCCCGTGGCGACGCCCGCACCGACGAGGACGGAGCCGGCGAGCAGAGTCGGCAGCGTATGAGCCCCGGCCGCGAGGATGATGCCACCGATGACCGTGGCCGCTGCGCCGAGAACCGCGGGTCCGCGCCTGCCGAGGCGTCGTCGCAGGATGCCTGACAGCGGCCCGACCGCCGCCATCGCCGCGGTCGCGGGTAGGAGCAGGAGCCCCGCGAGCGTGGCCGGTGTCAGCGGCCCCGCAGTGGCATCCCCGACTTCGATGAAGACCGGGAGGGCGACGAACGTGGCGAACAGGGCGGCGCCGAGGAACAGGGAGGTCACGTGCGAGGTCCAAAGCGCCCGGACACGGAGGTGCGAGACGCCCGCGGACTCTGACCGTCTGACCACTCGCCATGCCCACACGGAGATGACAGCTGCGCCGGCGGCCAGGCTCCCGACGGTGAGCGCGACCTCGGCGTCGGAGCGCGGGGCCTCGGTGACCGCGAAGAGCAGGATCGCCACACCGCCCGCGAGCAGCAGCGAGGACGCGAGGTGGAGCGGCTGGCGATCCGCGCGCGGGGCCTCGGCGAGACCGAATGTCATCACTCCGGCAACGGCGAGTAGTGCGAAGGGCAGCCATGCGAGAGCCTGCGTGCCGACACGGTCGACGAGGATGCCGGCGATGACGACCCCAAGTCCGGTCCCGGTCGCGAAGGTTCCCGTGAGCAGCCCGACGGCGAGCGGACGTTGCGCTTCGGGAACGACGCGGCGCGCCAGGGCGATCGCCAGCGGAAAGACTCCGCCGCCGAGGCCCTGCAGTGTTCGACCCGCGATCAACTCGCCCATCGAGCCGGCGAGGCCCGCGATCGCGAGGCCGACCATGACGACCGGTATCAGGATCAGCAGGACCAGCCGGGGTCCGAACGTGTCGCCGAACCGTCCGATCACGGGCGTCGTTGTCGCGGCGACGACGAGAACGATCGTGAGTGTCCAGCTCGACTCGGCAGCTGTCGTGCCGAACTGGTCAGCAGTGATCGCGAGGGTCGGCGCGACCATCGAGAGGGGGAGTGCTGCGCCCAGGGTTGCGATGACCAGGGTGACGAGGCTCACGGCGCCTCGGTGCGACATCCGTGCGCGCACAGGTTCGCTCTGGGCCATGCATCCACGCTACCGACGGATGCCGAACGCACCGGCGAGCTCGATTCTCGACTGGCCGCGGGACCGGCTAGGATAGGGGAGTTGTCCGCGCTTCGGCGCGGCTCCGGGATGTGGCGCAGCTTGGTAGCGCACTTGACTGGGGGTCAGGTGAGTTAGAGCGGCGCGGTGGCCTGAAAACTAAACAACGGGATGTGGCGCAGCTTGGTAGCGCACTTGACTGGGGGTCAAGGGGTCGCAGGTTCAAATCCTGTCATCCCGACAAAAAGCCCTGGTGAGAGGCAACTTTCACCAGGGCTTCGTCGTTTCTGGGGATGGTCACTGGCTGGTCCACTCGCTTGATCTGCTCGATCCGGTCGCCGTCGAAGTGGACCAATCCCGGTTCGCGTCGTCGCCCGCGAAGTGCACCAGAAGGTGCCCGTGGAGTGGACCAGAATCCGCGCAGGGCGATGCTCCGGCCCCTTTCGGGAGGGTCGGAGCGGGGTTCTGAAGCCGGTCACAGGCGGGGTCCGGTGCGGCGGGTGGTGTCCCTTCTGGTGGGGGTTGCGGAGAGGAACTGGTTGGCCTGTCGGGCTGCTTCGGCGAGGTGTCGGTGGTCGGGGTGCAGGTAGCCCTTGGTGGTCTCGATCGACTGGTGCCCGAGGATCTCCTGGAGGACGTGCAGGGCGATGCCGGCGTCGGCCATCCAGGTCGCTCCGGTGTGACGGAGGCCGTGTCGGGTGAGGTTGTCGAACCCGAGCTTTGCGACGAGGTCGTCCCAGTGGGTGGCGTCGCGGACGGTGGCGGTGGTGAGCACGCCACCACGCGGCCCGCGCAGGAGCGGGTCGTCGGGCTCCTTGCCGTTAGTGAGGCGTTCGAGGATGGGTTCGAGGGCGTCGAGCATCGGGACGGGGCGGTCTCTGCGGCCTTTGGTCTGTTTGATGACGAGGCCGCCTTTGCCGGGGTAGTGCTGTCGTCTGATCCACACGATCCGGTTGCCCCAGTCCACGTCCCCGGCCCGGAGCCCTGCGACCTCGGATCCGCGGGCGGCGAGGAGGGCTGCGAGCATGACGTGATCGGAATACGACTGGTGCACCTTCCCGCACGCGGTCGCGAGTCTCTGCAAGGTGGGAAGGTCCGGGAGGGCGTACTGGCGGAGTGCCCCTGTGGTGTGGGTGACGTGCTTGCCGAGGTTGCGGCGGGCGCGGTGCTTGGCGGGGTTGATCGAGATGATGTCGTCACGGACGGCCTCGTCGAGCACCCGGACCAGGGGTGCGATGGAGTTCTTGATGGTGGAGGCGGAGTGCTCTGCTTCCCAGCCATCGATGGTGCGGTCGATCATTCCGGCCGTGATCTTCGCGACCCGGATGTGTCCGAGCGCGGGCAGGACGCGGAGCCGGAGTCCGGTGTCGTACAGCTCGGCGGTGGAGGTGGGGTCCAAGCCTCGCTGCCACCTGTCGCCGATCGTGGCGGCGTAGTCGGCGAGGGTGACGGTGGTGTCGTTGCCGGTCTCGGTCGCGGCGCGCATCTGCTCGAAGAACTCCTCGACCTCCTCCGCGGTGCGAACGTGGGTCACTCGGCCGACGCGCTTCTTGGTCGAAGGGTCGGTCCACCTCACGCGGGCGCGGAACCCGTCGACGCGACGCTCGACGTCGGTGGTGAGCTTGACGCCAACCGGCGGCATCCGATGATTGCGGGGGTCAGCCATGCGCGGACTCCTGCTCGCGCACCCAGGCGCGCACGGTGACGGGGCTGTAGCGGTAGACACCGCCGACCTGCACGAACGGCGGCCCCACCTTCTCGCGACGCCACCGCGAGAGCGTGGCCTGGGAGACGCTCAGAAACTCGGCGGCGTCTTTCGGACACCACAACGGCTCGACCTCGCCGATGCCACGGTCAGGTGTCTGGCTCGTCATCGCCCGGCACCTCGCCGGTGTCCGGGTCGACCCCGAGACCGGCATAGAAGTCCTCCTCGGCCTGGCGTCGAGCGGTCACATCATCGAGGACGAACTGGATGAAGTCTCCGTCGCGATCGGTGATCGGCCGGTCATCGACGGGCGGGCCGGGCTCCTCGCCGGGCCAGCTCGTCTGCCGTGTGGGCCGGTCCTTGTCCAGGCGGCTGCCGCATGTCGCGGTCCAGTCGCGGAGTCTCTGGCGGGCGTCGGCGAAGTCACGGTGCCAGCCCAGGGGCGCGGAGCCGTTCTGCTCGGGGTCGTAGGCGCAGAGCCAGTGCAGGTGCAGGGCGGACAGCTCCCAGACGAGTTCCGGGTGACGATGCCACAACGGAGGGACCACCGCGGCGGGCAGGCCGTAGGTTCTGCGGAGCCAGTTGACCCACTGGTTGAGTTCCAGCCATTCAGCTTCGGCTTCCTCCGCGGCGAGGAGGTTCCAGTTGATCGGGTGTGGCGGCTCGACCTGCAGCTCGGACTCACGCTCACGGGCGTCGTCGATGTGTATCGGCGCGGGTTCGGGTTCGTCCGGTGCGGGGGCGTGGTCGATCGGTGCCATGACTCCTCTCCGTTCAGAGCCCGGGCGCCGAGGCTGCGGGGCTCGGTGAGGACCGTCGCGGTGCGTTGTCGTCGGTGACCCCTCGTGTCACCGAGGCAGCTGTCGCGTCGTGTTGCGGACTGCGGGTGGAACGGGGAACGCGGTCGACGTCGTAGAGCGTGCGCGCAATGTCATGGCCGATCCTCTTGGCGACGAACTCCTCGCCGGCCCGTCCGTCACGGTCATCCTCGAACGTGTGCGTGTAGCCTTCCGCGACGAAGCTGTCGCCCTTGGCGAACCGCTCATGGGCGCGCTCGGCCGTGGCGCGGTAGGCGACGAGGTCGTGGAACGTGGTCTCCAGCTCCGTGAACGACCCGTCCGACTCTTTCCGGTAGTGCTCCTGGCCGACCCTGGAGTAGAACCGTGCTTCGCCTCTCGACGTCTGGCTGAGTTGCGGTTCCGAAGCGATGAACCCCGAGAACGACTCCTGTGTGCGGATCGCCATGACGACCCTCCCTCCAAGCAATGGCGGCGACCCACTCCGGGACGCTCATGTCAATCAGGTGCGCTCGTGCCTTCCGCCGGGGGACACCGCAGTATCGCCTCGACGCGGTCGCGGTCGACGCGAAGCTGTCTCGCGTCGGGTCGGGTGGTCCAGGTGCGGAGCCTGGTGACGATGGGTGGCGCGGAGCGTAGGAGTACGAGTGCGGTGCCGAACGGGAGGGTGCGGATGGTGCCGGGTGGCATGATCGGGACGCGGCGGATGGATCGCTGCGCGGATCGGGTGCCGTGGTCGCCGATGGTGGTGGAGTCGGTGGTCTCGTCGCGTTCCCCGATGAGGGTGGTGAGGTCGTGGAGGTCGCGGCTGTTGGATGCTCCGCCGAGGATGATCTTGACGATCGACGCGTCCCAGATCGCGGAGGCGGCGTTCTCCGACCATTTCTCCCGCGCTTGGGCAAGCGATTGCAGCACGGGCATGGTCGTGATCCCGGTGCCGCCTCCCTCCGCCATCAACGTCGGCAGTGAGGGCAAAGGCGCGAGGTTCCCGACTTCGTCGAGGGCGAGGAGCACGGGTGGGTCCAGGCGTGCGCCGGGGCTGCGGGCGGCGAGGCGGCGGGCTGCTTCGACGAGGTCTTCCATGAACGCGGCGACCAGGGCGGCGGAGTTGTTCGCTCCGGTTCCTGTGGCGAGGAGGTAGAGGGTTCCTTTCGCGTGGAGGAACGCTTCCGGGTCGAATCCCTCACCCTCACCGGGGCTGACGGCGTCGAGGACGCGGGGGTCGGCGAGGGCGGCGAGGGCGAGGGACACGCCTTGCCAGATGGAGTCGCGGGTTCTGGGGTCGGATTCGATCATCGCCTGAAGCGAGTCGGCCCATCCGGTCGCGGCGCCGGGGTGGGTGGTGAGGATCGCGACGGCGTCGGCTGCTGCTGCGGGGTCGAGGGTCCACCGGAACAGTTCGGCGGGTGGCCGGTGGTCAAGGGCTGCGGCGTGGAGGAGGGCTTGGAGGGCGGTGCGGGTCTTGCCTTCCCAGAACCCTCCACCCTCGACACCGCCTGCGGAGAGGCCGGTGCCGGCGGCGAGGCCGGTGGCGCGAATCATCGCGGTCAGCGGGTCCTCGCATCCGCGGATCGGCGACCAGCGGAGCCCGGCGGGGATGCAGTCGGCGAGGTGCTGCGGGTCGAACACCGCGACCGGCCCGATGCGCTCTCGGGCGTGGAGTGTGGCGGTGAGGTTGTCGGGTCTGGTGCTGGTGGTGATGACGGCGCCGGGAGCGTCGAGGATCGTGTTGATGACGATGTGCGCGCCTTTCCCGGAGCGGGGCGGGCCGATCAGCAGGATGCTGTCTTCGACCGACGCCCACACCTCGCTCCCGCGAGAGGTGCCGATCCGGTACCCGACGTCCTCCGGTCGAGGGCGGGGGAGGGCGGGGCGCAGGTGGCGGGCGCGGCGCAGCAGCGCGGCGGCGGACGCGTGCCGGGTCACGTCGGCTCGGGTAGCGATCCCCGCGATCCGGTATGGGTCCGCCTTTGTCTGCCGGCCGTGGTCGCGCAGCGCCCGCCACACCGACCACCCGATAGCACCGGCGAGGGCGAGGAGTATGCCTGCGGTGACCCAGTACGCGACGGGGTGAAGGCCGGGGGCGTCGAGCGCGGCGGCCGGGTCCGCGGGGTTCAGCAGCACGACGAGCCCCGCGTCGATGCCTCCGGCGGGTTGCGGGATGCCGGTGGCCCAAGCGGCGATGGACCCTGCGGCGCGAAGGATACCAGCGAGGATCGCGGCGCCGATCAGGATGCCGATGCCGATGTTGGACAGCTCGTCCCCGAGAGAGGTGGCGTGACGCGGTGCGCTCATTGCGGGTGACCGACGGTGAAGGTTCCGGAGACCCGGCCCAACAGGATCACCTCGCCCGTGGGGCTCGCGGACAGCTGCGCACGGGTGAGGAGGCCGCGGGCGGTACCGTCCGGGGCGGCGTCGGAGTGGGCGATGATCACCGCGACAGCGACATCCTCACCGGGAACGAACCCCGCACCGTGCAGGACGGCCAGCTCGCCGACCGCCGGCACAGGCGCAGCCGCCTCCCGGACAAGCCCATCGGATGCTCCCGGTGGCGGCGGCAGTGGGGTGCGTTTGCGGGTGGGTGTGATGATGTCTGTGAACATGGCCCCGTCGGCTTCACGGACCTCCACCCGCAGCGGGGTCGCATGGCCGGCGGTGAGCTGGTCGAGGATCGTCGCGAATGACCCGCGCTGCCAGGGTGGCGCGAACGGCGCCGGGAGGAACGGGGCGCCGTCGACGGTGACGGTCATGGTGTCATCGCTGGTCACGGTCATCACGACCAGCGGCAGCACCACGGGCACTTCCACTCCGGTGGGCGTGTCGGTGTCGCGCCGGTATCGGGGGCGCGGCATCAGCAGCAACCCCTGCAGTCGATGGAGGGGCAGGCGGTGCGCGGCGGGGTGATCATGTCCGGCAGGTGCACCCGGCCCGTCGGCGCCCGGTCAGAGGGTCCACGCGAGCGGACTCGCGGCCGGTGCCGTGCGCGCCGGTGCGTCGGGCGGTGCGGGCGGGTCGGTGAGAGCGGCGATATCGCTCGCGCTGGAGATGACGGTCGCGATCTTCTCGTGCAAGAGCCGGTGGCATCCCGCGGATGCCGCGGAGGTGATCGGGCCGGGGACCGCGCCGACCGGTCGTCCGAGCGCGTGGGCTTCGGCCGCGGTGTGCAGCGACCCGGACCGGTACCCGGCTTCCACGACGATGGTCGCGGCGGAGATCGCGGCCAGCAGCCGGCCCCGCTGCAGAAACCTCCACCTCGTCGGCGCCGCACCCGGCGACAGCTCGGAGAGCACGGCACCTGACTCCGCGACCCGGGAGAGAAGCTCTTGGTGCCCGGCCGGGTAGTTGCGGTCCAGGCCGCCTGCGAGGACCGCGATGGTGGAGCCGGGGCGGGTGGTGAGCGCGGCGCCGTGCGCGGCGCCGTCGATCCCATACGCCCCACCAGACACCACCACCCGCGGCAACCCCGCCAGGTCGGTGGCGAACTCGGTGGCGACGTGCTCGCCGTATCCTGTCGCGGCGCGCGCACCGACGATCGTGACACGGGATCCCAGCGAACTGGTCAGCACCCCGATGTCGCCCTTGGCCCACAAGGCAAGCGGGGCGAGCACGCCGAGATCGGACAGCCCTTCGGGCCACCCGGCAGCGCCCGGGGTGAGGAGGCAGAGCCCGAGCCGGTCGGTGTGCTCCCGCACCCGGTCGACACCGCCGGCCGCCGGGAGCCGCGGGGCAAGGCGTCCCCGCCAGATGCCGCCCTCGACCGGGTCGACGACACCCGGCAGCGGCGTGTCGGAGGTGATCAGCCGGAGGGTCTCGGTGGCGCCGACGGCGGCGAGGAGTGTGCCGGTGATCCGGTCGCCGGGCTCGGATGCGATCGCGAGGGTCAGGCGTGCGTCGTCGGGGGTGTCGGGCATGGGGGCCTCCTGCGGGTGCTGTGCCTGAGAGGTGCACCCGCCCACCCCGCCAGCTGCGGCGGACGAGGTGGGAGGGCACGAACCGGCCAGGGTTCGCGCCCTCCCTGGGAAAGCTGACCGTGGTTGGGGTGCCGCCGGTCAGCGGTTTGTGGAGTCCATGAGGTCGTGGAAGTCCTGGTCCTCCTCACGGACGTAGCTGGTGCGTTCCCGGTGGAGCGCTAGGCGCCGCCCGAACCAGAGGGTGAGGAGCCCGGCAAGGGTGAAGACCCCTGCGCCGATCCCGACGGGCAGCAACCAGTCCCCACCGCCGGTCAGCGCGAGCCCGGGTGGCAACTCCGGGCTGCCGGGCGGGACGATCACCGGGGTGATCGTCGTGGTCTCATCGGGCGCCCCGCACAACCCATGGTGCAGCACCGTGCCGTCCGGGCCGTGCAGCGTCTCAACCCAGTAGTAGGTCCCGACCTGTTCGAACACCACATCCTCGGAGACGTACTCGCCTGGACCCATGACGGTCTGGGCGTCGGAGGTAAAGACGAGCTCTTCCGGGGTGCAGGTCGCCTTGTCGCTGTCCTGCCGGTACGCCTCGAACACCAGCGTCGTCCCGTCGGGGACGGTCCCGGTGACCTTCGCGGCGTCGTGCGCGGGCTCGCCGAGGGCGACCGTCGCGACCGCGGTCGTGGTGACCGTCAACGTCTCGGGCTGCTCGCTGATGACGGTGGTCTCGCCGGGTGCCCCGCAGGCGCCTTCCACGAGCACGCCCCCGGTGGCGTCGTACAGGGTCTCGACCCAGTACACGTTCCCCGCCGTTGTGACGGTCGTGGTCGGTGAGGTGTAGACGCCGGGCCGGGTGACCGGGATCGGGTCGGACTCGAAGAACGCCGTCTCGCACGCCGGGGTCTGGTCGGCGGGCTGGGGTCCGTAGGTGCGGAACACGAGCGAGGCGCCTTCGGGGATCGAGCCCTGGACGAGTGCAGTGTCCCCGAACGGCTCGCCGACGAGTGCCGCCGGGGTGGCCTGGGTGATGACCGTGACCGGTAGCTCGACCTCCGGGGTGGGTGGGACGTAGAAGCGTTCCAGCACGTCCGCCGGGGACGACTGGTAGGGCTGTACGCGGTCATCGCCCTCGAAGGTGGTGACCAGGACGTAGTAGCCGGGCTCGGTCGGGGTGATCCGATCCGCGTCGGTGTACCCAAGCCGCCAGACCCCGTTCCGAGCCGGCGTCGTGATCGAGGTCAGCACCGGGGCGCCGGTGAGGTCGAGGTCATCGGTGAGCCCGGTGTCGGTGGTGAACGGTCCGTACACGGTGTGCACGAGCTTGTCGAGATCGGCGTCCCAGTAGCCGTCGCCGGTGAACTCGCCGTGGTTGGTCGGGAACCCGGTGACCGTCACCGTGTCGAACGCCCGCCCAGCGGGGTGGACGTTGTACTCCCGCATCAGCGAGGTCGTGGTGATCGGCCAGCGGACGGAGGTCGTCTCCACCGGGATGCCATAGTCGTCGGTGAAATCGGCGGCGAGGTAGTCGCGCACCCACTCCGGCTGCGTGCTCTTTCGCACCTCCCAGACCCACGTCAGGAACCCGCCGGTTGGTGCGACAACCGCCGGCGACGTATAGACGCCGGGGCCGTCCGCCGTGACCGTCACCGCGCCCAGCGGCACCGCGCCGGCGGGCACGGCGCCGTCCCGGGCCGGGGGCAGGGTGCCGGGCACCTGATAGGCGGTGCCCTCGAACACGACGGGGATGAACGCCCCGTCGCGCCTGAGCCATGCCCCGTTCGAGCTGGACACGGTGATCGTGTCGGTCAGCGCGTCGCCAGGCACGGCAAGGTGCTGGTCAGCTTCTGAGACCGCGTGCGGCTGGAACGGCACCACCGAGGTCTCCGCGACCCTCCCGAACCTGTCGGTGAACGAATCCGTCAGATACTTGCCCGTCTCACCCTGCGCGTTCTTGTCGATCGCCCAGACCCAGGTGTAGAACCCCGACTCGGGGGCGGTGATCGTGCCCGGCGACGTGTAGGAGCCCGGCCCGGTCAGCACGACCTCCTCGGTGCCGGCGACCGGGGCGCCGGCCGGCGGGGCGTCGGACTCGACGGGGTGCTCATCGAACGGCCCATAGAGGGTGCCGACCGCGGTCACCTCGACCGGCTGACCGCCAACTCGGATCCAGATTCCTTCGGTCACCGTGACCGCCAGCTCGTCCACGAAGGCGTCGCCCTCGGCCACGAACCGGGAGGCGACCTGCGTGCCAACCTCGGGCTGGAAGTCCAGCTCGATCACCGGCGTCTGCGCCTGCGCGGACAGGCCGGTGGAGGAACCGGCGACCGCCGCGATGAGCCTTTGCGCGCCCGGCGTCGTGTAGAGGTCGACCGCTGCGCCGTACCCGGCGGCGGCCACGCTCATCGACGCCTCGATCCGGTACGAGGCAGCGCCGTCCGCCGGGGTGCCGGTGATGCCGTACTGCCCGGCACCGACCGTGCGGGAGGAACCTTCGCCTGCGAACACCGCGTCGGTGAGCGTCGCGGTGCCCTGCAGCGACGCGGGGTGCGCGGCGACGGTCAGAGTTCCGGCGTACTGGTCCGACATCGACAGGGCCAGGGTCAGCGACGGGTCAGTGACCGCGTTCACGCTGGCCTCCTGCCGCATCACCGCGAGGTTGCCGAGGATCGTGCCTCGCACCGCGGACGGGGCGCGGGCGACGTAGTAGTCATCGCCCGACATGCCGTGGCTGTTGTAGACGCCGGGGTCGGCGACCGACCACACGTACAGGGCGACTGCCGCGGTGATATTCGGATCGCCCGACTGCCCCCACCTGTCCAGGACGTAGTTCAGCTCCGCGAGCTGCTGCCGCGAAAGCGAGTCCAGCGAGCCCACAGTATGCGGCCCGGAGGTCTGGCCGAACGGGGCGGCGGCGCCGAGGTCGATGCAGTATGCCTGCCGCCCGTCGACATCCGTGCTGTACGCGCCGAGGAACCCGAGGCCTTCGTCGTATCCGGCGCCGTGGCTGCCGGCGTGCGCCGGGGAGGCGCCGAGGACGATCGAGCCGGCGGCGACGAGGAGGACAACCAGCAGCGGGGCGATGTGACGCCACAGGCTGCCCGGCGGGTGCGTCCGGCTCACGGGAGGGGATAGTGGCGATGCAGACATGAGCTGTCCTCCTGGCTCGGTGAACGGACGGCGAGAAAGCCGTCCAGCCAGCAGGTGCGCCCCGCCTCACCCGCCCGAGCGAGTCCTGAGCGCGCGGGGGTTCAGGATTCGTGAACCTGCGGGAGTTGCCCGTTCATGCGTCCGGTCGTGTCGAAAGCGGCGAGCTCGGCGGGGTGGAGCTGGTGCTGGACGACGAAGGAGCGGTCCTTGATGCGCCAGAGCCCTTGCCCCGTGCCGAGGCTCGGGAGGAGGTGTTGTTCGGTGCCGGTCAGCCCGAGGGCGAGCGCGGTGGAGCCGAGCTGATCGGCTTCCTGGCGGTAGACGATCCTGGTCTCCGCGTTCGCCAGCAGGGACGAGGCGAGCGCCCGCATCGCGGAGCCCTGATCGCCGACGTTGTCGATGTCGGAGAGCTTGTGGAAGATCAGCATGTTGGCGATCCCGAAGTGGCGGGCGAGCCTCCACTGGGCATCCATCCGTCTTAGCAGCGACGGGTAGGCCATCAAGCGCCAGGCCTCGTCGTAGATCACCCATCGCTGCCCGCCGGCGGGATCCGAGAGGGCCGATTCCATCCATGCCGAGGAGCAGGTCATCAGCACGGAGATGAGCGTCGAGTTCTCCGCGACGCGAGACAGGTCCAGGGACACCATCGGCAGCGACGGATCGAATCGCACTGTCGAGGGGCCGTCGAACAGGCCCTGCAAGTCCCCGGCGACCAGGCGCCGCAGGGCGTGGCCGACGAGGCGCCCGTCCGCTGCGAGCCGCCCGTCCTCGTCGTCTTCATCGCTGGGGTTCAGGATGCGGTCGACGACCATCGGCAGGATCGGCACCTCGGCATTGCGCACCGCGTCTCGCAGAGCGAGGTCGATGGCGGTGTGCTCCAGCGGCGAGAGTGATCGGTCCAGCACGGTCTCCGCGAGTGCGCCGATCAGGTCGCGGCGACGCGAGGCGACCTGGATCGCCCATGCGGCGTCCGACACTGCGGAGGGGCGGTGTCCTTCATCAAGGGGGTTAAGGCGGTTGCGGAGCCCGTGGCCAAGGATGATCGCCCGCCCGCCGACGGCCTCTGCGACCGCCGTGTGCTCACCCTTGGGGTCGCCGGGGACGTAGACGCGGCGACCGAACGGCAGCGACCGCGTGTACAGGGATTTCGCCAGGCTCGACTTGCCGGAACCGACGATCCCGGCGAGCACAACGTTGGGGGCGGTGATGAGGCCCCGCTGGTACAAGGTCCACGGGTCGTAGACGAAGCTGCCGCCCGAGTAGAGGTCCTGCCCGACGAACACCCCGTCAGAGCCAAGGCCGCCTTCGGCCAGGAACGGGTACTGCCCGGCGAGGGTTGCGGAGGTGTCCTGGTGCTTCGGGAGATGAAACCTGCCGGGCGTGCGGAGCGCCGCCGGCCCCGGTTCACCGCTGGCGGGCAGGTAGGTCGTTGCGCGACGCTCGGCCTGCTCCGCATCCCACTTGGCCTTCGCATCGTCCTTGCGCACCTGCCGGGCTTCGGTCTCGACCTGGGCGGCGGCTTTCTGGCGTGCCTTGCGGTGCCGGCGCCGCTCGCCCTGCGGGCCGACCAGGATGCTGGTGTGCAGCCGGCCCTCCTCCGGCCCGCTCACAGCGACAGGCCCTGGCCGGGCGATGTTGTGTGCGGGGCGCGAGCGAACCAGTCCGTCGCCTCCACACGTGCGGCACGGGCAGGTGCCCGTGCGACGCTACGGGCGAGGGACTGAGCGGTGTCGATGCCGAGGACCGCCGGGTCGGGCACGGCGTCGTACTCGCGCAGCAGCGAGACGTGCCCGAGGAACGGGCTGTAGGTCAGCGTGTAGACGTCTTTGGTCGCCATCCGGTCCAGTGCTCCGCGCGGCGGGTTGTCGTAGACGTAGCCGTTGGCGAGCGCGTCGCGCACGGTGTCCTCGCCGTAGTCGTACCCGGCCAGGTGCTCAATCGCAGCGTCGGTGCCTGCCGCGTGGATGAGGTCGAGCACTTTGTCGGCATGGGCGCCGTCGAGGAACGCGACGCTGATCCACCGTCGCACCGGTGTTTCGCTCGTCTCGGCGGGGTGCCAGGCGATGCGCCCCGAGTGCTGGGAGGCCGCATCCAGCCGGGCTTCGACCTGATCGAGCAGGGTACCGGCCTGGTGCAGCTCATCGGCGGCGGAGAGAGCAGCGGTTGCGCCGGCAGCCTGGCTTCCCGCGTCGTCGTAGGCGCGGGCGCGGTTGGCAGTGTGGGTCGTGGCGAGCTGATCGAGCACCTGCCGCAGTGACCGCACCCCGCCGAGCAGGTCGCCGATCACCGTGTAGGTGTCGGCCGGGTCGGTGAAGGCGCGGGAGGCGTGGGCGAGGCCTCGTAGCGCCTCATATGCCTCGGCGGCATCTTTGCGGGGGTCATCGAAGGTCGGCATGATCGGCTCCTCACAGTCGCGGGGGTTGGGCTGTCTGCCAGGTGCACGGGCTCAGACTGACCGGCACAGCGGCAGCGCTGCGGCGGCGAACGCGACCGCCTGCTGACCCACGAGCCTGCGCGTCTCGCAGGACGCTTGGATGGCGGCCTGCTCAACGGCGGCCACGGCGGCGTCGAGCTCGTCGACGGTTGGCGCGGACACGGAGATGAGGCCGGACACGCGCAGGACGCCGTGTCCGGCGGTTAGGTCGGCCTCCTGCTGGAGCACGTCATCGAGCTCGGCGGAGGCGGAGGCGTCCTCGACCTGCCCGATCTTCCTGCGTTGGGACGCGTCGGAGATGAGCTCGGTCTTCTTCCTCCGCAGGTCCCTGGCGGCCTGGTCCGCCCGGACGGGCGTGTAGTGCAAGGCCAGCGTTCGGAGGATGCCGTTGGACAGCACGAGCGGGGCGAGGAAGCCGGGGAAGACCTGCGAGCGAGGCCATTCGTTGATCCACAGCACCGCGTGGAACGCGGAGTCCGACCGTAACCTGTCCCAGGTCTCGGTGACCGCGACCGGGCCGGCGGTGGCGAGGTCACGGCCGAGCGCACCGTGACGCTCCAAGGCGGGCGCGGCGGCGGGGTCGTAGGCGGAACGCAAGATCACGGCGACCTCGCCGGGCGTGAGCCACCCGGTCGAGGTCAGCTCGGCCGCACGCAACGCGGTCGTCATGGTAGTCATCTCCTGACGGAGCACCACGGCAGCCCCTCGCATCCCGCCGCCGGAGGTTCTGATCTGCCGGGCGGCGGCTTTCATGTCCAGGGCGAGGCTGATGGTCGTCGCGTGTCGTTCCCCGGCGGGGCCAGCACGTTCGATCAGCTCGGCGTAGGTGGTCGCGGCCCAGGAACCGTCATTGGTGCCGTGGGTGCGCCACCACTCGGCAAGGCCAGAGCCGGAGTCCGGAAGGGTCCGCTCGGAGACCTGAATCCGGGCGATCCTGCCCGAACGGCAGGTAGCGGCCAGCACGCGGCCCCACCCGGAGACACGGCGCTGCTGCTCGCCCGGATCGAGGAGCACGAACGCCGGATGCGAGACGCCGAGGATCGCGGTGATCGTCTGGGCGTGCGGGTCGTGGATCATCGCCGCCCCGGTCTCGGGGTCCTCCCACTCCCGCAACGCCGCCGCATCACCGGGCAGGGCGAGGGTTCCGGCGGGGCGGGGCTTGATGATCCGGCGCCGGTAGATGAGCTGCCCGAGGTAGGTGCGGGCGACCCAGCGGGCGAGGATCGGCACCCACTCGATGATCTTCCGCCCGCCGGCGGGGATCACCGCCACGAGCGCCGCCGAACTCCAGAGGGGCGAGGTCCATGCCAGTCCCATCCCGCCGCCCGTGTAGAGGGAGGCGACGACGGCGAGGATCGCGACGCCGAGGACGACGAGCTGCGGCAAGGACAGGCCGAGCATGATCCCGCGCTTGGTGAGGCGGGAGAACTGCACCGGGGCGAGCGGGTAGTCGCTGTTGGTGTTCGTCGTCATCGGTCACTCCTTCTCGGACGGCGTGGACGACGGCGGAGGCGTCGGGTCCGACCGGCGCGGCGCCGAGGGCGGCGGAGCTTGCGGTGACGCGGATGACGGCGCGGGCCGTGCCGGAGGGTTGGCCTGCGCCGGTGGGACGCGCGGTGGCGATGTCTGCTCGGCCGCCGCGCCCGCGTGGCTCTCGGCGGTCCCGCCGACAGCGCCGCCGAGCTTTGGCCCGGCGGTCGCGGCACCCTTGACGACTGCGGCGCCCGCGACCATCGCCGCGCCGACCGGCCCCGCCGCCGCGCCTGCCCCCGCGGTGCCGGTTCCCGCGCTCGCTCCTGCACCGGCTCCGGTCGAGGATGCGGCGGCCCCGCCTCCAGCCGTGGCCGCGCTTGAGCCTGCGGCCGAGGCTGGCGCGTGGGTTGCACCGGACCCGCCCGATCTGCCGCCGGGGGCGGCTCCGCCGTCGAGCACCTTCTTGGCGCTGTCGGCGGACGGGGTGGACGGGATCGGGATGGGCCGGTTGAGCGCTGACTTGGCCTCCTGCTCGGAGCTCATCGCGTGGTACATGTCGAAGCCCACGAACGACAGGAACTTGTAAGTGATGTACGGGGCGAACGCGGCGATGAACATGAGCACGACGCCAGCGATGGGGTTGCTGATGGAGGCGAGGTCGGCTTCGATGGGTGCGGAGACCTGGCCGATGGCGACGAGGAAGATCACGACCAGCACGAGCTTGGAGAAGATCAGGGCGATCACGAACGCCGCCCATTTGGCGAACCAGCCCTTGGTCGCATCCCATGTCGCACCGGCCAGGGCGATGGGGCCGAACACGACCGCGACCAACAGCAGGGCTTTGCGGATCAGCAGAGAGAACCAGACGATCGCCGCCGCACTGATGGCGAGGCCGGCGAGGAAGATCGTGAGGATCGCGCCGACGCCGGGAGCGGCGATGTTGATGCCCGCGAGCCCTGTGGCGAGGAGAGCGATCTGGGTGCCCATCGTCTCCATCGAGTTCCCGGTGGCCTGCACGATCCCGACCGCGAGCTGGTCGGTGACCTCCAGCAGCAGCGCCGTGAGGGTGATGACGAGGAACGATCCGAGGACGCTCTTGGCGAGCCCGAGGGCGGCGCGAGAGAGGGCGGTGGGGTCGCGGTGGATGAGGCCGGTGATGAGCTGGAGGCAGAAGAAGATCAGCATCACGAAGATCGCGACGCCGAACAGCACGTTGTAGACGCCGACGTACTCGGCGCCGGTCACATCGACCAGGGTGGCCGTGTCGAACACGGTCCACACGGCCTCGAACAGCCACGCGGCCGCTCCTGCCATCGCCTGCCCGAGCCAGTCGAACGGGGCGGCGACGAGGGAGGCAGCCCCCTCGCCCATGGCGTCGCAGACGGAGGAGATGACCGGGACATCGCAGATACTCACCGCACCCACCTCCGCCGGAGGTACGCGGTTCGGGTGGTCATCAGACAGCCTGCCCGACGCCCCAGAAGAAGTTGATGAGCGTGACTGCGGCGCCGCAGATGATCGCCGCCCCGCAGCTCACGAGCACGCCTACCTTGCCGCGACTGGCGAGGTGGGGGTTGGAGCTGTTGGCACCGAAGCCCCACACGATCGCCGAGATGATGAGTGCGAGGACGCTGAGGATGAGCCCGACTGTCATGACGGCCCCGACGATGATGCGCAGTTGCTCGATCCCAGGGAGGCCGGACGAGTTGGGGTCGATGTCGATCACGATTGCTCCTTGACGGTGACGAGACGGGGTTCTCGCTCGTCTGGTGTGCGACGCTCATCCAGCGGACGCGCGCGGGCCGATCAGAGCTGGGTGCCGAGGTCGAGGAGGAAGTTCATCCAGGCGACCGCGGCGCCGGCCAGGGCGGCGGCACCGACCGACACCCATAGGCCGGTGCGGGACTTCGTGGCGGCCTGGTAGTTGCCGTGTGCGGAGCCGATCGCCCAGACGATGGCGCAGACGATGAGCATCAGGACGGCGGTGATGAGCACGAACGTCAGCAGTGCGCCGACGATGGACTGCAGCTCGGCCGCGCCGCCAACGCCGTCGAAGTCGGGGAACACGTCCATCAGGCGCCTCCGGCCGTGCAGGTGGCGAGCGCCGTGTCGCTGGCGGCGACGCCTTCGGTGCCGTGCTCGGTGAGCCAGGCGTCGGAGTCGACCGGATCGGCTCCTTGCCCGCCGGGGTGGATCTCCAGGTGCAGGTGCGGGCCCGTGGATTTGCCGGAGGAGCCGACATCGCCGATGTGCTGCCCCGCGGCGACCGTCTGCCCCTCGGTGACGTGGATGCCGGTCTCCCACATATGGGCGTAATAAGACGCGACTCGTTCCCCGTTCACGGTGTGCTCGATGATGACCAGGCCGCCATAGTTGCCGGTGTACTCGGCGTGCACGACGACCCCGTCGGCGACGGCGAGGATCGGGGTGCCGTCCGCGGCGGCGAAGTCGGACCCTGCATGGAACGCCCGTTCCCCGGTCATCGGGTCCACACGCCACCCGAACCCGCTGGTCCGCACCCAGGCCCCCTCCGGCAGCGGGAACACCAGCTGGGTGGTCTCCGGCACCACCGGCGCCTCACCCGACCCGTTCCCGGTACCTGTGGGGCGGGTGAGGGCGGTGAGGATCGCCTCGGCGATGGGCTGGTAGTTCTGATACCGGTCCGGGTACGCCGACACCTCGACCGCCTGCACCGCCTCACCCGGGTCCAGGCCCTCCCAGCCGGGGATGTCTAGCAGACCCCGAGGGGACGGGTAGTTCGGGCCGGACGGGCCGCCGTAGAACGCGCGGGCCTGATACTGCGGGGCCATGAGCTCAGCCACGGTGCCCCACCCAGATGCGGGCCGCATCTGGAACAGACCCAGCGAGTCGTGGTCGGACCCGTCACCGTCGTTGGGGTAGTCCGCCGACTCGGGATACGCGCCGGTGTTGGCGAGCATCCGCAGGCCAGATTCGGTGAGCGCGGCCATCAACGCGATCACCACACCCGTCCTGCCGACCCCGGGAGTCTGGCCGCCGGTGATGATGATCGTGGCGGCGTGAGTGAGCTGGGTGCGGTTCAGCGTCACCGTGGCCCCGTCCCGCGTGGTGGTGGTCAGCGAGTCGGGGATCGGGCCGACCAGCAGGGAGCCGGGCGGGCAGGTCGCGGTCGCGGCAGGGTTCAGGAGGGTGGCGACGCCGAGGAGCACCGTCGAGGGCGCGAAGAACAGCACCGCGACGAGCAGGACACCCAGTTTCCGCATCACAACGACACCGGTTCTCAGCGGAGGGGGTGGTCGAGCTCGGACAGCCGCAGCAGCTCACACAGCCCCGCCCCGCTGCGTCCCGAGTTCGGGGGCGTGCAGGTCATGAACACCGTGAAGGCCACCGGTCGGGATGCTTCGGCCGGGGTGGTGTCCCAGATGCCGTCGCGGTGCCGGGTGCCGGTGATCGTGTACGCGGCCGCCCCGTCGGGGATCTGCCCGGGCGCGGCCTGCGCGATCGCGGTCTCCCACGCGTCGGGAACGAACACATCGTCGATGGTCAGCCGCTGGCGGGTCTGGTATTGCCGCAACTGCATCCACGCCTCCGCGGTGGGGAGGTAGGCGCGGACGTCGGCGACCAGTGCATCCGCCTCGGAGTCGTGGGCGACATCCGCGAGCACCTGAGCGTAGTCGGCGGGACCATACCCGGACGCGGTGTCCCAGGTGAACAGCGCCGTGGCCACGTTGCGGGCGAACGCCTCCGGGCCACCGAGCGGTGACACCGCCTCAGGCGCCGGAGTCTCCGGCCGCCCCGGGTTTGCGGTCACGGACGGGGACGGCCGGTCGACGGTCTCGGGTTCGGGTGTGGCCGGGCCGCGGAGGAGTCCGTAGACTCCGACGCCGACGAGGATCAGCAGGGCAAGGCCTCCGGCGGTTGCGGCGATCAGCAGACGGCGGCGGCGACGATCGGCAGCAGGGTCCATGCGCGAATCTCCCTTCCAGGCGAGCGACAGGGGGTCGTGTCGCTGGGTAGGTGCACCTGCACAGCCACTGGTTCAGGCGCTCTGTTCGCCCCGGGCCTGCCGGGCCGTGCGTGCGGCGTCGGCGAACGCGATGGTGCCGGAGAGGGTCTGCTCGAACCGGTCCCATTGCTCATCGGTGAGCGCCGGGCCGACCAGGGCAGGGTCGTAGTGGGTCCACCAGGAGACCATGTCGTCCCAGGTCGCCGTGAACACGCTCAGCGGGAAAGGCACCGGTTCACCCGTCTCCACCGCCGTCAGCACCGGCCGACGGCCCTTGCGGCCGGTGGCTTTCGCGGCCTTCACGCGGGCGAGCGCCGCCTTTGCCAGCGCGTCCAGCTCCGCGGCCTTCGCTGCGCGCTCGGAGTCCCGTACGGCCGCAGCCTCGGCCCGAGCGCGTTCGCGTAGCTCGGCGGGCTGGGTTTGGTCGGTGGCGAGGTGGTCGAGTTCGGCGAGGGATAGTTCCGCGTTCACCCGCAGATGCGAAGGATGGACGCTCCCGCCTGCGCGAAGGCGTGCGATCTCCTCGGCGGCCTGACGGCGCACCGCGTCGGGCTGGGACTCGTCGGCGGCGAGGTCTTCGATCCGGCCGATGCGTTCCAGCGACTTGTGAGAATCCCGCCCGGTCACCATCTTCGCCGCCTGCACGCGCGCCTCACCGGAGGGCGTGTCCCACGGTCCCGGCAATTTGCCGGGACCGTCTTCTCCCGCGTCGTCGGCGGGCCGGAACCGGGTGGCTTCCTGGCGACGAGCGGCATCCTCGGCCAGCAGGGCTTTGAGCTCCCGGTAGAGGCCGGCGGCCTCCAGCTGGGTGAGGGGTTTGTGGAGGAGGTTGTCGTCCTGCTCCGCCAGCAACTGCCCGAGGCGGTCCGAGACCCCGGACCGCACCCACACGTTCACGGTCTTCCAGGCGAGCTGCTTGATCGCAGCCAACCGTCGAGCGCCGCAGATCAGATGCCCTTCAAGGGTGATCGTGATGGGCTGCAGGAGGCCGCCCCGGCGGATCGACTCGACCAGTGGGGCGAGGTCCCCGAGTTCGTGGCGGTGCCGAGCCCCGACGACGATCGACTCGACGGTGCGTTCCAGCTCGATATGTCCGGCAGGTGTGCTCATGGCTCCTCCGGTCCCGGATCGATCCCTGGGGCTGCGAGACCCGTAGCCAGCACGAGGTCGTCGTCCAGGAGCAGGGCCCGCAGCGGTTCGCCGATCAGCAGTCGCAGCAGCACCCCACGGCCCGCGTTCGTGTGCGCGAGGGCAGAGTCGGGCACACCGAGTACGACCCGCAGCAGACCGGTCCAGGACGTGGCGGGGAGGTCGAGGAGGGCGCGGGCCTGGCGGTCCCGCCGCAGCGCCTCGAACGCCGAGGAGCGAGAAGGTGCCTGCGCGAGCCGGGCTGTGATGTACTCCACCGCGGCGCGTGCCGTGTCCGGCCGCCAGCCGAGCAGGCAGAGCAACGCGATCGTGTCCTCCACCGCCGAGCCCACATCTACCACCGTTACGGCTTCATCCGGTGGTTCCTCGTCGGTGTCGGTGAACGGGTCGACGTGGAACGCAGGGTGGTAGTCGGACAGCGGGTTCTCCCGGTCGCTGAACCGCTCCGCATCGTGGAACACCGAATAGCGGGGTCGACGGGCCCGCTGGACGGAGCAGAGCAGCCCGTTGCCGCGCTCCTCACCGACGCAGGTCACCTTCACCGCCCGCGTCACCACCGCCCACGGATCATCCGCCCGTCGCGTGGCAGCGCCGCGCATTGCCTCGAACGCTGCCGACGCCGCCTCCCACGGGTCCAAACCGTGCTTCTTCGCCAACGCCCCGTATCTCTGCGCCGCGTGCCGCATCAGCGCGGCAGCTTCCGGGTCGGTGCGCCACGCGTCGCGGCCCGCGTCGTGCAGGCGGTTCAGCAGGGCACGCAGCGCCTCAGAGTCTTCGAAACGATCCCGCGCCGTACGGGCTGTTGTTGGTCGCATTCCGGCACCTCCTGAACAGGAGGTGCGCACACGGCCGCAGGCAGGCCCGGTCCGCGTTCTCCTGTCGGGGGCGTACATGAGTCACCCCAACCCGATCCCGGAACGAGACGTCCACGAGAACCGCGCTCCGGCTCCTCGACCGAACGCCGACACCGGCGGCAACCGGCGCGCCCGGTCGCTGAAGCCCGCGGCGGCCTGGCGCACACCACGCCCGGTCGCTAGGGTCGCCCCCACCGGCAGCCGCCGGGCGCGGCGGGCAAGCTCCGCCTGAAAGTCCAGCCCGAGCCCCGCGATCCGCCCCGACCGTGATGTCAGCAGCTCGCTCGGACGTACCCAGTCCACCCCAGAAGGGCGCCGCGCCGCCGTCCGTGCGACGCCGGTCAGAGACGGGTCCCTGTGCCGGGCAAGCTCCGACACCTCGGAGGCTTCTGCAGCTTCGCTACGCGGCAGGTAGATGGCGGAGGTGCGGGGCGCGGACGATGGGGTGACGGTGTGCTTGCTCATGGGGTCAGGTCCTTCGGGTTCTCCTGCACATCAGGTACGGTCGGCGTCGCTGCGAACCAGCGGCCGACCGTCGACGGTGCGACCTTCAGATGACGGGCGATCGCCTTGTTCGACCAGCCCTCCTCTCGCAGTCGCGCCGCCGTCCGCCGCCGCCCCACCGGCTCCGAGGCGCCCCGGTCCGGGACGTCCGCCACCGCCTCGGGCTCCGAGGCGGAATCGGCAGGTCGGGAGCGGACCAGCACGACCGTCAGGTGCGTGGACGCCAGCAGCACCAGCGGCGGCACGGCGGCGACGGACGCAGCCAGCACGGCGGGCACATCCGCGTCGGCGGCGACGATCGCGTGCAGGGCGTTCGCGGCGACTGAGATCAGCGCACCACCAGCCAGCAGCGACCACGGATACCAGGCCGTGCGTCGGCCCGCGAGGGCCACGACTGCGACGGTGGCCACGACGATCAGCCCGTCAACGATCATCGGCCACGCCCACGCCTGCCCTGCAGCGACCCCAGAACGACGGGCGAGATCGGCCAGAGCGGTGAACGAGAGCCAGAACGCGCCCGCGGCGATCAGCACCGTCCCCGCGACCGCGACAACCACCGCCCCCCGCTGACCCCATGACCGTGTCTCGTCGATCATGAGAGCACCCCGCCTCTGACCGGTGCCGCTCTGCGCTGCGCATCGTTGCGCGGTGCGACGGCGATGCCAGTCCGAGGGGAGGTGGCGCCGACGGTGCGGTAGGCGGAACGGATCGTGGTGAACACCTCGCTGGGTGGCAACCCGGCGTGCTCCGCCGCTGGCCCCAGCATGTCCAGCGCCGACACAAGTGGGGCGCCGGTCTCTGCGAGACGGCACGCGGCCCAGAACAGCCCACGGTTACGTTCGCCCTCCCGGAGCGCAGCGACCCACACGGTTAGCCGGCGCGCATCCTGGGCCCGTGACCCACCATCCGGCCGGAACGGGTGTTCGGGGCGTGGGGTGAGGAAATCTCGCAACGCCAACGCGTCTATCGGCCCGGGGGTGGACTGTGGTCCGCTGATCAGCTCGTACGTGCCCAGGAGATGCTCCGCCACCGGGATCGTCGAGGGAGGCACGATGACGTAACCGCCAGTCCCACGGAAGTCCAGATGCGCGCGGGCCACCTGCCACGACCGCTGAGGCCGTCCCGGCTCGTCCGGGTAGTAGGCGTGCATCCCGCCTGACGGCGTGCGTACCAGCGCCGACCATCCGCCCGCGAGCCCCGCCTTCTGGGCGCGGTCGAAGGCGGCAAATCCTGACGAGGTGGTCCTCCGGTCCACGTCCACCACCTCCACGCCCGACGCCGCGCCGGTTGGCACACCGATGTTTGCGGCAGGCCACCGCCGCCACCATGAGGCGACCTGCCGCGCCGCCGCAGTCGCCTCATGGAAACCGTGTTCGACCAGCGGGCGCTTGCCACCCGGTACGCATGGGAACACCGGCACCCCGCCCGTAGCGATCCGCGCTGCGGCGTCCGGCAGCGGCATCCCCGCAACAGCGGCGAACAGACGCGCGGGGTCCATCACAGACTCCTCGCCGCGCCACCCACCTCTGAACGGCGTTGCCCGAACGGTGCCGACGGTATCCGCTCGGCATGAGGTCGTGTCTTCACGCGGGTCAGACCAGGCGGGAGCCCGTCGCCGAGCTGAACCGTGTTGAGTGCGTCGAGAACCACACCCGCTGTCTTCCGCACCCGTTCGCCGGTGGCGTGCACCACCTCGGCGGGGTTCTTGTCCGCGACCGTCCCCGCCCATCCTGCGACGTAAGGAATCGTGTATGAACCGGTGTCGATGCCATGCGCGGCGCCGATCATCAACGCGACCGACTCCGCCTCGACCTCGCCGATCCCACGGTGCCCCGCCCAATCCGGGTTGCCGGGGCCGTGGAGGCGGACATGGGCGAGTTCGTGCGCGAGCGTCTTCACCTGCGCGGCCGCAGCCATGTTCGACCGCACAGCGACAGTACGTGCCCCGTAGTCGGTCAGGCCGTTCGCGCCGCCGATCATTCCCTCGTGCTCGACCCTCAGCACCCGGTACCCATCCGCCTCAACCAGCGCCGCCAGTCCCGCCCATAGCCCCGTCGGCGCGTCGCCTTCCAGCAGCCGCGGCACGGGCCGCTCGGGAATCGGATCGCCCGAGGTCTGCGAGACATCCCATACATGGGCCGTTCGCGCGGCGACCATCCGCGAGCGGACCGCCTCGCCGGGGCGGGGCTTCTCGAACCTGCTGAGTCGCCGCCAGGACTCTGGATCGTGCGGCGTCAAGGACGCGAACTGACCCGTCACCGGCGCGAAGATCATGTAGCCCGGCTGTCCCTTCGACACCTGACGGCCAAGCGACTGCCACTGCCTGTACCCGGCGACATACGTCGGCTC